>CAYGEY010000005.1:22579-45176 GCA_964349065.1 uncultured Candidatus Peribacteria bacterium
TCTCTATGCCTTAACCATCGATTACCAATGGCAATTCTATATCTTAAGGGTAAAATTTGTTTTAGTGCGTGGTATAAAAAAATGAAAATTGTACCAAATATTCTTACTGGCAATGATAATTTCCATGACCATGAATTATAAATTTTTTCAATTATTTTACTCATGTCATGACTCTCAATATTCAGTCGTTGATTTATGTCATGCATTTCTTTATTCTCTTTCACATTTTTCTCAAATGTATCACGAAGTCTTTGTGTTTCATAAATATTATTATTTCTTTCATGAAACAATATCGTATTTATTTCAACCAATTGTCTTTTTAAATTCTGAGTTTCCTCATCTTTCTCATGTAAAAATGTATCATTAACATCTACCAATACCGATGAGGTTCTTTGGTGGTTAACCGCTATATTACTACAAATTGCCACTATATAGAGCTCTTCAATCTCTTTATCGGTTTTTACATAACCCTGATCAGTTAAGTCAACTGTGTACGATCTCGCTAATGTTTCCTCCGTACTTTTAGATATTGGCCAAATATATGATGTGCCAATAACTTTTTGGCCTAAAAACTCAATGTTCTTAAATGATGCATGAAGGAATGAATAGAACTCATCTCTTAAAAACTCCTTAATATGATATTCATTATGATTGCCAGGTACATCTGAGTAAAGGTGTTTATTAGGGGTCGACACTATAAAAATACCATCCGGTTTCAGCAATCTACATACTTCTTTCATGAATCTCTGTTGAGCTACCTCGTCAATATGCTCAATAGTTTCAAATGAAACTATTACATCAAACAACTCACTATCCTGCAATGGTATATCTGTCACGCTTCCTACAAGATATTTTAAATTATCTCTTTTAAAGGTTTGTTTCGCATGCTGAATAGCCACATCAGAAATATCAACCCCAACTACTGATTTTGCAATTGAACTCATGTAATATGCCCCATATCCCTCACCTGATGCTATATCAAGTACACTTTTCCCTTTTATAAAATCACCGGCATAAAAGTATCTATGCCAATGTTCATATGCTATCTGAGCAGAATTCATAGTGGAAATAAATCTTTCTCCAGTAAATTCCATAAAATTATTTAATTAATTCAATTGAATGTGGCAAATCAATTCCCCCCTGAGAAATAATTCGATTTTGATTTCGTATCACAAATGTAGATAAATTATCCCTCCAATCATAAAATGTTCTTTGTGATTTATCACAAACGGCAGGTGAAATAGTATATTTTCCAGATGATAGATAATTTAAAATTTGAAATCTAACTTTTATGTCTCCAGGTTCAATTATTCCAGTTTTTATTTTCTCAACATAAGTATTTGTGACAAATACATCCTGCTTTAATTCATTTCGAATAATGATACCAAATATTAAGTCTGTCATCTGTTTACTAATCTCATATGTGACTTCAATATTCATGTTTTTCCCATGCTCAATTTTGCCTATTACTTTCACATCTTTTACTCTCACCTCTTGCATACTTTTCTTATCTGACTTTTTTTCTAATGGCACCACATCTTGATACATATACTCTACAATTGCCTCACTAGGAGTACCTTCAAATGCGACTTTTCCACTTTCTAGAAAAATCACTTTTGAACAATAATGAGCAATCGCACCCATATCATGAGACACTATGACTACTGTCTTGTTTTCTTTGATATACTCCTCCATCTTATTTATGCATTTCATCTGAAAATTCGCGTCCCCAACTGCCAACACTTCATCCATCAAAAGTATGTCTTTTTTCGCATGCACCGACACCGAAAATGCTAACCTCACTTGCATCCCACTCGAATAATTTTTCAGTTTCTGATCAATAAATCTCTCCAGCTCTGCGAAAGCAACAATCTCATCAAAAACATTATCTAGTTCCTTTTTACCCATCCCTAAAATTGCCCCATTGAGATATACATTGTCTCTCCCCGAGAGCTCAGGATTGAACCCAATTCCCAGTTCCAAAAATGGAGACATTTCACCATTTACTTCTACACTTCCTCCATCAGATTGGTAAATCCCAGCCAACATTTTAAGCAACGTTGATTTTCCGGATCCATTTTTCCCGATTATTCCAACAAACTCCCCTTTTTTAATTTCAAAACTGATATTTTTTAATGCATGAAATTCCTCATACGTTTTTTTGCGAAAAATATTCACAAAATGCCCTCCAATAGTAGTAATTTTTTCATGAGGAATACGAAAAACCTTCGAAACATTCTTAACCTTGATTACTGCATCAGAATTCATGTTAGACATTTTCAGCAGATCTTTTGGAAGTAAAAGAGAAAACAATAAGAGAAAGTACAAAAAGCGTTAAAACAATACAAGCAAAAATCAAATGATGCCAGCCTTGCGAAAATTGATGGTGTAGTAAAAATTCTTTTACATGCACGATCGGGAGGGTCATGGGATTGAGATAAAGTAGTGCTCTGATATTTTCAGGAAGTGTTGTAATTGGATAAATAATCGGTGCCGCATAAAACCCCGCCATCAAAAATACATCCCAAATTTGATTGATATCCCGGAACTTCAAATATAGGGGCGCAAGTAAAAACGAGACAGAAAAGATGATGAAACTAACCATAATTGAATAATACAACAAACCAAGTATTCCTAAAGTGGAGGGAAACATTCCATAGAAATAAAAGAACAAAAGCAAAATTACAATATTTAGTAGATAATTAAAAATTGTATTGAGTACTGATGAAAATACTACAATCCATTTGGGCACTGCAATTTTTGTAATGATATGAGCTTTACTCATGATCGACGTAATCCCCACCATGGTGCCTTCAGAGAAAAAACTCCATAAAATAATACCTGTGAACAAACCAAGAGAGTACTCACTTCCACCCTGGAAGATATGTGAAAAAACAAAATTTAGAATGAGAAACTGAAACAAAGGTTTTAAAATCACCCAAAAAAATCCTAAGATTGAACCATGATATCGTAGTTTAAAATCAGTTTTTGCTAGTACCCATACCATCTCGAGATTATTTGAATTTACTTTCATGGAAACTGTATTGTCATTATGATTTTCCTTTGTTACCTTTGAGATACTACTTTGATTTTTGCTAATGACAATAGTGAGAAAGACACCTGCGGTTGCCATCGTTATCATTAATTACTTTGGTATTCAAGATACCTTGGTTTGTATTGAAAGTGTGATGAAGTCAACCTATCAGGGTTTTCAGATTTTTCTTATAGACAATGGGTCATCACAAGATCAAGTCGAGGAATTGTCTAATTTGAGCAGACAAAATTCAAAAATTACTTTCTTGCCTCAAGATACGAATCTTGGTTTTGCTGAAGGAAACAATGTTGCAATGCGAGAGATTTTGAAATTGGAAAAATTTAAATATATATATTTTCTCAATAATGACACTGTAATAGATAGTAATTTTTTAACCCCGGGGATTACTTTTTTGGAAACAAATCCTACATTTGGAATTGTGGCTTCCACTCTCATCCAATTTTATAATCACAATAAACTCGATAATGCCGGACATGAATTACTTAATTGTTTAGATATGGTACCAAGGGGAAGAAATACATCTCCAAATAAATATAACATCCAATCTGAAGTGCTTGGAGTATGCAGTGCCGGCGCACTTTATCGTGCAAGTACACTTCGAGATATAGGCGATTATGACAAAGAATTTTTTCTTAATTATGAAGATGCAGATCTTTCCCTACGTGCTATTTTATATGGACACAAATGCATGTATATTCCCCAGTCGATTGTATTTCACAAAGTAAACGCATCGGTAAACAAAGCACGAAGTTATGAATATTCACTACGATCACAATTTAATATGCTGAAAACTGCACTTTATAATATACCAACCCCAGTACTTATTTTTGATCTACCGTTTTTTGTATTACGAGATATTATCACCATCTTCGTTACACTTATTACCGGCAGATGGGGGATTACATCTGTGTTTATTAAGGCTCGGATTCTTTGTTTACAAAATTTGTCAGATATATTAGCAACGAGGAAAAAGAATATGAAACATAAAAATATTTCCAGTTGGTACTACATCTCCCATCAGAAATTTTTCCTCACGTATTACATAAAGTATACTTGGGATATATACTTCAAAGGTCGATTATCTGAGTTAGAGAGCCATCAAGCTATCTCCAAAAAAATAGTATAAGTTTTGCATAGTTTCTCAATATAAAACTTGAAACCCTCACATATATTCCAGGTACTTGCGAGGAAGTGATTTTTTTATCCAGCATACAAAAAAAATCTCTCGGTGAAATTTTTTGTATTTTTTTCAGTTCTCTGCGCTTTTGGATAATGTATGAAAAACTATTGAAAAAGCTCCAATAGGCTTTGAGTTTTTCGAAAAAATATCCATGAAGTATACTATAGAAAAGCATTCCGCACTCAAATATAAAGAAGACAGGAAGGAGTGCTATAAAAAGTAGAAGTGGATAATATGTACAAAGAAGCAGAAATCGATTCCGTTCTAAATAATACATTTTATACGCAGAAAACCGTTCAATATAATTGTGAGTAATGATAGCTTTGTGGCTCAAAACTATTTTTCCACCAAGGAGATGCGTACGAAGAGAAAGATCTGTATCTTCGTGATACATAAAAAAATGTTCATCCAATAATATTGGCGTTTTATACTGCAATTCATTCAAAAACAAACATGCGCCGCTAGCAATGAGAATCTCTTGATCTTTTTCTGGATAAATTTTTTCTCCAATACCTAAACAGGTTGTGATACCAACATACGAAAAAGTATTTCCTCTGGTATTTATTTTTTTGTGATCCGGAAAAAGAATCAGAGGCTGGACAATAGACGCATTACAATTTTTCATTGTTGCTAATACTTCTTCAATAAGATTAGAATCAGCAACTGTATCTGGATTAAGCCACCCAATTACGTCACATTTTTGTTTCCTAAGTTCAGCCCAAAGGATATTCGTTGCTTTAGATAAACCTAAATTTTTTGGACCAGAAATCAATGTTATAACCGGATATTTCTTTAATATTTCAAGAGTATCGTCAGAAGAAGCATTATCGTAAACATATATCAAATCCGCTTTTTTCGTTTGTAACAATAAAGAATCAAGACATTGTGCAATGTCCTTCTCAGAATTAAAGGTCACAAGTGAAATACCGATTTTCATAGTTATTATTGCAAACTTTTACTTCGAACATGAGATGTCGCCTCAAACCAACTTTCAAATGTCCCACAGTCAAACCACGCCCCTTCAACAAATCCAACATCAAGCGAACCTTCAGCTAGATACAAATTATTGAGATCTGTGATTTCTATTTCTCCACGTGGGGACGGCTTAAGTGATTTTGCTTTCACAACTACCGTATTGTCATATATGTACATCCCCACTACTGCAAAGTTTGATTTCGGTTCTTTGGGTTTTTCCTCAATGGACTTCACCATATTTTTCTCATCAAATTCCACGACGCCATACCGATGTGGGTCCGGAACTTTTTTTGCAAAAACACGAGCACCGTTTTTAAATGTCTTTACTGCAGAGGTGAAATCATCTTCAAAATAGTTATCTCCAAGAACAAGTGCACAACTGTCATTTCCAATAAAAGACTCACCGATGATAAATGCCTCTGATAAACCACTTGGTTTATCCTGGATTTCATACGTGAATTTTGCACCAAACTCTTTTCCGGAACCAAGTATCCGTAAAAAGTCCCCGGCTCGCTCAGGTGCTACAATGATCAAAATATCCCGGATCCCCGCATCCAAAAGAGTTTGGAGTGGGAAATATATCATTGGTTTGTTGTACAGTGGCAAAAGTTGTTTGCTCGTCACAAGTGTTACGGGCCTAAGCCTTGTGGCACTTCCTCCGGCTAGGATTATTCCTTTCATATTCTATGTTTAAAACTACTGAAACAGTTTGACGAGAATTTGATCATCAGTCAATAATAAAATCCCCAGCAATCACAGCTGGAATGAAATTCAATGAATAAATAGTTGCTGTTTCATATTTTTTTGATATACTACATATATAGTAATGTAGTAATATTCTTTTAACCTATGAAAACACTTAACATCCAAATTGACGAAAATCTCTATGAGACAATTAAAACAATTGGTTTCATTAAGAAAAAGCCAATGTCTGTTGTTGTACGCGAATCCCTTGAACATACTGTCACTTTACAACCAAAAGCACTGAAAGAGAAAATGATCCTTATTATGGACAAACAAGATGAAACTCACATAAATAAAATTTTAGCAGAGGATGATTGGGTTTCACAAGCTGATTTTGATAAAGAATTTGGATTTAATCCTAAAGATTTTAAATAATATCCTCTTACAATAGTTTCTATGGATGTTACCTATTCAAAACAATTTAGGAAATCCTTTGCTACACTTGATAGGATTTTACAAGTGCGAATTAGAAAAGTTATAGAAAAACTCCCTAACGGAGATATAAAGAAACTCAAAAGCAATCACATTCCACCCATATTTCGAGTACGAATAGGAAAATACAGATTACTTTTTGAAATGACTGAACACACTATTAATGTAATAGATATAGACTCAAGAGGGGATATTTACAAAAGAATATAGTTAATTCAACAACTTCCGATACACCTCACACGTCAAATCCGCGACTTTCCTCCACGAATATTGACTCGCCTTTTCTTTCCCTAGTTTTCCCACTTTTTCCCACTTTTCCCTATCTTCAATTATTTCCTTCATTTTTTGGGCTAAATCGTTGCTATCAAACGTATCAAAGTATTCTCCTGCATCTTTTCCCACTTCCAGTAAACTGGAGTTGGCAGCTAATACAACGGGTACTCCAAAGCTCATTGCCTCTATTACAGGCATACCAAAGCCCTCATACTGTGAAGGATAAACGAACAAATCTGCTCCGGCGTAATAATTGGCAAGTGTTTGTTCATCGGCATATCCAATATGAAAGATGCGATCTGCAAATTTGGAACTCCTTATTTTATTGATTAATCCTTTGCTTTTCCAACCATCATGCCCGACCAATACCAGATGATGGGGGATACTTGCGGCAATTTTTTCAAAGCCACTAATTAATGTCTCAATATTTTTTCGCGGTTCAAGTGTCGAAACACAAAGAATATATGGAACACCGACTTCCGATTTCATCGCTTGTGGCAAACTCTTCCCTGCAAGTGGGATCACCGAAATATTTCTCGCATTTGGATAATACTCCAAAATATCTTTTTTCGTAGACTCTGACACAGCAATAATACTATCAGCACCTTCGATAATATGAGGTAGCACCAATTTATGCACGAGAGGTCCCCGCCAAACATGGAATTCCGGGAACTTAATCGGCGTCATGTCGTGGATCGTGATTACGCGCTTGTATAGCGCAGTTTTACCAACAAAAGGCGCGATGTGAAAGAGATCATGTACAAGATCAAAATTATTTTTTGAAAGTTTTGAAGGCATTTTCAAAAATGTGCGCATGCTGGAACTTCCAGGAAAGTTTATTCCTTTAGGCAGTACCAATTGTTTTTCTTGTGGTAAAAAGGGAACTAGTTCGTTCACAATAAATGTGAAGTCCAGTCCCCTATTATCTCGTACTAATTCAGTCGTGAGTTCTTTGGCATACGTATAGATCCCCGCGTAATGCGTGTTGAGGCTCTCTGCGAGGATGGCTACTTTGGGGAGGGGGTTCATAGGTTTTTAGTTATGACTTGCGATACGTGCAACAAGTTGAGTATACGCCATATCCGTTAACATGCCCATCTCTCGTAATTCTGTAATAAATTCCATTCCTAATCCTTCAAAATATTGATCTCCATAATCCCCCAAGCATCTTTCAAGATGCTCAATAATATCGTCATAACTTATAAGATGTGCCATAGGATCATACCCTCCAACAATATAACCTTTAGAATTAAGATGATCATCATGGCTGGCACCTAGAATCTTTACTTCCGGATACTTACTCAAAACTTTGAGAATACCCTCTGGAGCAGTCACTATTGACATCAGAATAATATCCCTTTCTAGGATTCCAATATCCTTCATTCGAGCAATAGTCTCTAACATCGTACCACCAGTCGCAAGCATTGGATCAACAATAATTCCCTTAATCCTTTTAATATTCTTAGACATATTTGGTTCTTCTACAAATGTGGTATTCCCCTTTAAATTGTGTTCGTCTCTTCGAACATTGATATGCATGAAATGTTTAAATCCTAATTTTTTAGCAACATATGCAAGTACCAATGCCGATCTCCAAGGCACTGCTATCATTGTCTCATCAGGGTTTAAGTCTAACTTCATCTGTGCATAATGAAGTAAAAGCTCAGCACTTCTATCTGCATGACTTCTGAACTCATGTGGTGTTAAAATCTTCTTATTTGCAAAATTGTTTACTCTCAACAAATCTACTTCTTTTGTTAACTCGTTTTGATATTCTTGAGGAATCTCAATAATATTTCCACTTTTTTGATAACCTCGAAACATGTTATCTACTACGGCCAATTCTTTTTCTTTCAATCTGTTAAAGGGTGTATGTGGTGTCCAAATACCAACTCCATTAATCTTATCCTTTACATCATTGAGTGTCTCCTCTGTAATTGTCTCATCATACATTTGAGCTCTTTCAACTTTCTTTATCTCTAGGACCTCTCTTGCCCTAACTACACTTGGAAAAGCTGTTTCAATATTTAACTGCTGTACTTTCCCCATTCTGCTTTGGTTAAAATATATTGCTTCATTTATACCCACATTGCCCCTCAGGAAAAGAGATTTTGTAACATTCTTTCACTGCAAATGTGGGAAAACTAAATTTTTCCCACATTTTTCCTATGTTTTATGGCTAGCTCCCTATAATTAGAGATTATATTTACTTTGTTACAACCTGGTATGAATCTTCGGCAGTTATTAAGAAAGTTTGACTTATCGCCAAAAGAAATTGAAATCTACATTATTGCCGCAAGTCTCGGCTCCCAACCTGCAAGTGTCATTGCTGAAAAAGCAAATTTCAATCGCGTCACGACGTATGTTGCACTCAAGCGTATTGCAGAAAAAGGTATGGCTCGGACTATGATTATCCGGGGAATGCAGTTTTTTGAAGTAGAACCGATGCTCAAACTTTCCCTTATGTGCGAACGTAAACGCAGTGAATGGAATAAACTCAAAGAGGAGTTGGAGGTAGAAGCAGCGAGGATGAAGGAAAGGGTACCGTATCAGTCCTCACAATCCGTTGTGCGATCGTATATCGGTATGGAAAGTATTAAAACAATGTTGTCAGAGTTCCAAAAGGGAAAAGACTTCCATATTTTTCTTTCTGATCATATGGAAAAAACAAAATACGAGAGGTACGTCGCCGAAAGTTTCCTCCCGAAGCATATTCAGAGAGAAAATACGACCGGGCATATTTACGGATCAGCTATTCGTATACCGCATATTATCGCAAGACTTGCTGAGGCACATGAATTTATGGTCCACTATTGTGACGATAATCACTGCAGGATTGATATTTTTATGATGGAAAGTAAAAAATGTGCCATTGTTTCGCAGCATGAACATTCTATTCAAGGTATTTACATGGAGGGGGAATTAATTACGGAGAGTCTTATCAAACTTATTACCAACCTACGAGAGAGCGCAACCCCAAGCCTTACTCGAAAGTAAATGACTTTTGTATCAAAGGGATAATCGTTGCTGAATGAGTTTGTGTATTATAGATAGCAAATTTTGCCTCCTCTCGAAACCCGGCTAGATTACCAGGATTGAGTAATAGTGACGAACCTTTGTACGCATTTTTAGAAAAATGCGTGTGTCCGTAAATCACAACATCATATTTTCCCCCGCTCCATAATTTCTCCGCTATTTTTGGATAATGTGTTACGGCAATATTTTTCCCGTCAATTTTAAATTCTAGAACAGTCATAGATGCCTTTATCCCAAGATGTGTGCACATCTTTGAGATGTCATCTTCCATTGCCTCCTCTTCATTTCCGATAGCGTAATAGATAGGAACATTAGCCTCGGCTAAAAGAGTTAACATGCTCGGATCCACCAAATCTCCGGCATGGATGATTGCTTCGAAATTATAAGCTTTGGCTTTTTCCAAAGCCTTTCTTATGTTTGTCGTGTTGTCGTGGCTGTCGGCAATTATGAGGATGTTCATGAGAAAGTATTGTTATAGTTTTGGAAAAATAATTGTACCCTAGGATCGATTCTTGTCGGAACGAACGTGTAGACAATTGAGATCCGGGTAAATTATTTTTCTAAAATATTATTCATATTCTCATACCACTTGTTTCTGAAGTATTCCCTTCGGTCATTATTATGAAATTTGAGGATGTGATCGGTAGCAATAATACTTGAATGTTCATTTTGTGCCACGGGCATTTTTTTCATCTTCATTCTTTGTATGCCTCGCGCCAAAGGTTTCATAAAGAAAAGTGTATTCCAGACCGACTCACGCATTTTCTGAAATGACAAATGTTTCTCGGGCAAGAGGAGCCTTTCCTGGTACGACTGCTTCCACAGCGGGAAGTGGTCACGAAGAACGTCACCGTTGGCTTGAATGAATGAATTATACATCCGGATCCCTGTCAGTGGGATAAGCGATGCAATCCAAAAATGCATGTACACGTCATATTCGTCCAGCATGATCGAAGCGAATCTTAAGTGAGTGCTGTCAATAAAAAAACTGAGACAAAATCTACCGGCGACATTTTTCCCGTACCGGCGCACCCCAAGGATTTGGAAAAAAATGGCCATAACAATGCGTGAAATCCAAATATGATTTTCTCTTGTAATGACAAAAAGATCAATATCACTTTTTGCTGTTTCCACAGCCTCAAGAGCAAGAGTATTGCCGAGAGCGATCATGTCGACAAATGGAGTACTCGATGCATATAAAATATATTTTTTCGATTTATCTGTAAGCGTTTTTGTGTGGGTGAGCAAATCCTCAACATCGATCGGATAATGAATATCTTTCAAATAGTAATATTCGCCTTTTTTTATGATATGTTTCGATTTATCCAAAATATATGTAATTCCTTCAGTCACTTCATCTTCGTGCATATGAACGTACTGCGTAAAACTGTCTTTTCCTTCCTCGACATAGAAATACTGGATCACCTCAAATGTAGTCAGAGGTCTTGAAAACAAAGCAAAAAATGTCAAAGTCTGCACCACACTTTCTTCTATATGTTCAAACAATGTTTTCATTCGAAAAAAATATTCAAGGATAATCGTTCAAAGATAAATATTCACATCTTTATTTAAAGCATTAAATGTAATGTAAGCCAAGTGAATAATTGACTTTTTTCGATCTATGCCTGATTGTGTTATTGTATCATGTTTTACATTATGCGCATTAGTAGTATTACCCTCGAATCATACAGAAAATTTGAAAATCTTCATTTATCCTTTGGTGAAAATGAACATATTATTTGTTTTACCGGGCCTAATACAATCGGGAAAACCAATATTATTGAGGCAATCTATTTTCTTTCTCTTGTAAAGTCATTTCGTACAGATCATATGGAGAGTATTTGTCGTTGGGATGCAGATTATTTTTCATTGAGAGGTACATATCTCAAAGACAGGATTGTGCTTGAGAATCAAATTAATATAGTCCTTCGGCCGAAGAAACAGAGGAAATTACGAATGAATGGGGAAGAGCTTCCCTATTCAAAATACGTCGGTATGGTGCCGGTCGTCTTTTTTTCTCCGGATGATATCGCCAGCATTTTAGAAAGCCCTGCATCGCGAAGAAAATATCTGGATATTCTTTTGGCACAGACAGATCCCCACTATCTTGGTATTCTTGTGAATTATCAAAAAGCGTTGAAGCAACGGAATAGCTTACTTCGAAATGTTAAGAAACATCAGGCACAAAATAATGAACTCGACATTTGGGATGAGTCTTTAGCCCGCTTCGGGACTCAGATTTATGCCAAAAGACTGTCACTTATTGCATATTTTCAGATGCAGATGCAGGTGCCGTACAGCGAAATCTCGGGAGATGCTATTTCAACATGTACCTTAGAATATGTGAGTAAATATACGCATGAGCAAATAGTGGATCATGATGCATATTTAGAAATACTCACTGCACACCGTGATCGGGATGTTATCAGAGAAGCGACATCTTTTGGCCCGCATCGCGATAATTTTATTATTTTAAAAAATAATATGGATGCTTCGACCTTTGCATCCCGTGGAGATATCCGAAGTATGATTCTTGCGATGAAGCTTACAGAGCTGCATTATATACAAACTATCACTTCTTCGAATCCCATCCTGCTCCTGGATGATGTCTTTTCTGAACTCGACAGTGATCGTCAGGAATACCTTATTTCACATATTCCGGAAGGCATTCAGACATTTATCACAACGACTTCTCCTCAGATCGGGGTTTTGGAAAAACGAAAAAAGGAGGTACGGTTTATTGCCGTCGATGATTTGCTCGCAAAATAGCGGAGATTACTGTATAATGTTTGCAGAAGTTCAAAAAAATATATGCATATTTTCCTCGGGTACGATCATAACGGATTTGCGCTCAAAGACAGAGTTTGTGATTATCTTGTTTCACTTGGTCATACGGTGGAAAATCTGGGAAGTCAGGTTTTGAATCCTGATGACGATTACCCCATCTATGCCGCGAAAGTGGCAGAAGCGGTTTCCAATAACTCGGACTCAAGGGGAATCTTGATCTGCGGAAGCGGAGGGGGCGTGTGTGTCGTTGCAAATAAATTTCCCGGAATATATGCTGTAAATGTAACCGATACCTTGCAGGCCAAATCTGCAAGCCGTGACGATCATGCCAATGTGCTCTGCCTAGGATCTCGCGTGAATACTGAAGCAGAAATACTTGATTTAATTACAACATTTTTGCAAGAGCCGTTTGGTGAAGGACGACACCGAAGGAGATTTGAAGAAGTGAAAGATGTTGAAGAAAGAAATCTGCGTGAAAAAATTATTCATGCAAAAGAGGGGAATACCGGAGTGATTCAGATTTCCCCATCGCTTCTTTCATGTGATTTGGCGCATATTCAGGAGGAAATCAATTCAATAGAGGAGCTCGTGGATAGGTGGCATTTTGATGTGATGGATGAGCATTTCGTGCCCAATTTAACATTTGGCCTTCCCCTATTGAAGAAAATTTCTTCACAAAAACCGATAGATGCACATTTGATGGTGGAGAACCCAGCTGAATATATCGCAGATTTTGCGAAATACTGTGACATTATTTATGTACATATTGAGACGCTTGGCGCGGATGCAACGATGATATTGAAAAGCAATAATAAGCTTGGACTCACGCTTAAGCCAAGTACAGATATTGCGAAGATTGTACCCTACTTGGATTTGGTTACACATGTATTAGTTATGACAGTAGAACCGGGATTTAGTGGTCAGAAGATAATCCCCTCTGCACTTGAACGTATTTCATACCTAAAGAAAAATTTCTCATCCATAAAGATTGCCGTTGATGGCGGCGTGAATGATACAAATGTGAGAGAGATTGTAGAGAGAGGGGCAGATACTATTATTTCCGGATCGTATATTTTTGATGCGAAGAATAGGGAAGCTGCGATTATGAAACTCCGAGTTAAATAATTTTCTTCTGGGTACTGATGTTAGGATGCTTAGCATAAAAGGGAAGTAATTGCTCACTTTCCTGCTTCTGAGGTAGGTTTTTCATAGCTTCAAATGTCATGAGATCTTCTTCATTTATTTTTTGTAAGTTATGAAACTGATCTGTTTCGTACGTACATAATACTTTGATATTGTTATCTGTGTTGTTCCATTCTGTTGTTGGGATTCGATCTATAAATTCCCCGTCTGCGTCAAACAAAAACACATCACTCGGATAGGGGGAGAACACATATGAAGAAGCTTTGTGATTTATAGCTATGATGTCACCAATAGTGTATCCATAGAGTTTGATGGTGGGATATAAAAATTTTAAGGTATTCACACAGGTGAGTGCAATGCGGAGGCCGGTGAATGTACCGGGTCCGATGACAGCATAAATACTGGACAAATTTTTAAATGATATTTTTGCATCTTCACAGACTTTATGTATTCCGAACAAGACCTGATTTGACTCCTGCCCTGATTCGTCCCAAATATACTTTTGGAGGATTTGGGAATCGTTGAAGAGGAGGATATATTTTGATTTGGTGACGATGTTGAGGAAGAGGTGCATGGGTGTTAAATACTTTAATAGTCTTATTAAGCTGGAAGATTGGGGGTCTTGCAAGGTTTGTTTCAACTTACTTTTCTAAGAATAATACTGTTGACAAACATAGATTATATTTTTATAATAATAAAAAAAGGAAGGTTATTATGTTATTAACAAAAAATCAGGAATACTTTCTACTCATGAGGTTACAGAAAGACACCAATGCTTTTAAGGAATGTACACAGCTATCAACGTTGGTTAACTTTCATGAACAATTATTGGAGATAGATACCATACTTGAGCTCATACGCTCCAAACATGGTGACATCATAGTTGCATTAAAGCAGTTACTTCAACTCACAAATGTTGATAAATTATTTGTTTGCATGAAAATCTTACATGAAGATACATGCAATGAATTGTTTCAAGCCAGACCAAATGTTGCACATAAAGTGCTCCATGTTGTACTACTTGAACTATGCCAGCATTTACATGAGACAAAAGAAGATATAGAAAGATATACTGGAAGATTAGTAACTTTAAATAAGGAAGTTGAAAGACTTTCAAATGATAATGGGCTTGATTATTTAACAACTAATTTTCTTTTTGCAACTGCAATTATGCATATTAATGTGATGCACCTTCCGTCTCAACTTCATGAATATTTGTTTGAAACACCATACCGGCATATAGAATATTTATTTCAAAAAGTACACAGACAAGTCAATGTGGAAGATGGCAGCATGATAAAGTCATACATTCATGCATACACATTGGCTCTCGTTGCTCATAAATCCAATGAATCATGGGAACTCTTATGGGGAATACTCAATAAGGCATTGGATGTAGATCCTTACAACTATAACCTATTTGGAGTTGTAGCTGAGGGAATTGCAAAGATGAATATAAATGATTTCTGTTTACGGATGGCAGAAAAAATAATTTCAGCCCGATCACCTAGTGATGCAAGTAAACTACACTCTGCATTAGATAGAGCCGCACCTGGTTGGCCTCAGATATTACTTTCTACTTTTCCAAAAGATAGTATGTCTGAAACAACTGAGTCAACACCAGAATAAAAAAACGGGATCACATCCCACAAAAGGGCATGCAAACCAGCATGCTCTTTTAATTATCTCCCCATCTTCTTTCGTAGCAACTTCCTCTCTTCCTCTCTAAAGTCCAGCTCTACTTTTCGCAAAGCATGAATAATCTCACGCGTATCCTGAAGACTCATATTATCAACATCAAAATACTTTTGTAAAAGCATACTTAATTGCACGATATTTTTCTTACTTTTCGTATCTTTCGGAATAATTTTTTCTTCATTTTCAGCAAGCGCCGAATTGATAAGTCTTGATATACTCATAAAAGTTTATTTTTGTTTTTTATTGATCATAGTATTTTACCACAACCCTTAGCCATAAATCACCCCATACCACTTGCTATAATATTTTTATATTATATATTCACTAATTCCCTTCCAACTTCAGTAACGGTACCTGCTCCAAAAGTTATTATTATCCCATCATTAATATTGTTTTCGCAGTATTTCAATATTTCCTCTTTTGTTTTGAGCAAGACCACATCTTGATGATGATTACTAGTTGCAGAATGCACATCCTCAATTGATATCTGCTTTTTTATCTCTTCCGAGTCACGACTTGCAAATATATCCATCAAAAGCACAGTGTCACAATCTGCAAAACTCTGTGCAAAGTCATCTAGAAATGCGAGGGTTCTTGAATACTGATGAGGCTGGAATATCGCTGTAATTTTTTTATCTGGAAAAGCATCTCGAAATGCTTTGAGTGTCGCCTTAATCTCTGTTGGATGGTGAGCATAATCATCATACACCATTACATCTTTATACATTCCTAAATATTCCTGGCGCCTCCATGTACCCTGAAACTTTTGAAGTGCAGATCGTATTATTGTTTCATTGTATCCAAGCTCAAGACAGGTCTGAAACACAAGTCCGGCATTCTGTTGATTATGCTTACCAATGAGAGTCAATTCGAAATGCACACTCGGATCAACCCCAATCCCTTGCTTCCCCGCATCATGAATAATCGCCTTCGTTTCTATATCCTGATCATGATACATAACTTTTCCGTTATTTATCATATTTTTAAAGAACGAAACAAATGCATTTCGATATTTTTCTTCGTATTCATAATAATCCAAATGATCCACTTCGTATGAAGTGCAAAGTATCATTGATGGGTAATAGTGCAAAAAATTCTCATTAAATTCATCGGCTTCCAGTACCAAAATCTCCCCCTTCCCTATCCTCACATTTTTCCCGTCGAACTGTGGGACTTTTGTACCTGTAAAAACTGTAGGATCTGCACCAAGCTCATACAACACATATCCCAGCATTGCTGAGGTCGTGCTCTTCCCGTGCGCCCCACAGACTGCGATTGTTTTTTTACTCCTTGTTAATGCAGATAATTCTTCCTGCCAGGTTTTGATCGTTAAACCCAGCATCTGCGCTTTTTTATAGTCATCTGAAGGACTTGCCAGTATTGCAGGAGAAATCAAAACCATATCTATATCTTCAGAAATATTTTCTGTTGGGTGACCTATAGATACTATTAAACCTTCCTGAATAAGTTCATCAGTTAACGTACTTTGCTTTGCATCGCAACCGGACACATTGTGCCCCATAACTTTTAAGTATCTTGCAATATAGCTCGCACCAATCCCACCGATTCCAATAATGTAATATTTCATAAAATATATTTAGGTATTTGAAGTTTTTGATTCCATTTTTGCCGCTATATAAGCCGTGATCGGAATAGTTGCAAAGAGCCCGAGACTACCGGCTATACTACGAACAATTTCATCTGCGATATAATCAATATTAAGTGCCATGCCCATAAGATTCTGAGAATAGAGAATAATCATAAGTGGAATTGCAGCACCCACATATGCCAAAATCAGGGTATTACTCATAGTTCCCAACACATCTTTTCCAATATTCATTCCAGCCTTAAAAAGTACCTCAAAACTAGGATCTTTTGCGTGGATTCTGAGCTCCGAAATGGCTGAAGAAATAGAAATACCCACATCCATCACCGCACCAAGTGAACCAATCACTACTCCAGCTAAGTACATATTGGCAAAATCAATTTTTGGATTTATAAGCAAATAAATATTTCGAGCCTCTTCAGAGGATAACCCTACAAGGTATGCCCAATTCATAAAAACATATCCAAGAATGCCGGCGACAGCCACACCACCGATGGTGCCAATAATTGATGACACAGACTTGGGCGTGTATCCGGCAACAAAACCATGAACAACAATAGTCACAATAGTGGCCGTGATAAGTGCTAGCAAAAGCGGATTATACCCATTCATTATCCCGGGAATGAATACATAAAAAATCATGAGAAAGGTAAAGAGAAGCCCCAACAATGAGGTCAATCCTGATTTACGCCCAAACACCAAAAGGACAACTGCGAATAAGACTATGTACAGCCACACTTGAGTGGAACGAACATAATCAACGATATACATTACAATCTCACCACTTTCACCCTTTTGAAGCTGAATCAGCACAGGATCACCCTTATGAATCCGTAAGTCATTGGGCCTTCCAACTGCTACATTGGTCAGAGTGTAATCCTTGTTTTTATATTTTCCGTCACTTGTAATTTTGACCTTCACAGTCTGCGTTATTTCTTTTTGATTCGGGACAAGGAGCTCGTTGAATTCCGGATTTGCTTCATCTACAGGAATAATTGATTCCTGAACATCAAGCACCTTGGCCTCTATATACCCTACCGGATCGCTTCCCATGGTTGCTGTAGCCTTGTCGATCGTCGCGTCAGCTGAGACTGAAGAAATGGAAAAACCCAACGTAAGCGACAGAGCTAATATTTTAAGAAATTTTTTCATTACAAATGTTGTAAACAATACGTCACAATGGCTTCGTCGGACAAAGTCGTGCCTACATTGTCCTCCCGAAACCTGGAGAGAACCGGAACGATGTACTTTTTATCATATCCTAGCCCTTCCAGAGCAACAATAATATCACTGAAATTTTCCTCGAGGATTTTGGCGTGGGAGAAATTGGTTGATGACGAATCAAGCGAGGTAGTTTGCAAATGAGATACTTTATCTTTGAGTTCCAAACTGAGTCGTTCTGCGGTTTTCTTTCCGATACCGGGGCATGATGTGAGAAACGCCAGATCTTCTTTGGAAATAGCTAAAATTAATTTCTCTGCACTTACGCCGAGGAGTTCAAGCGCGGTTTTAGGTCCGATGCCGGAGACAGATATGAGCAGTAAAAATAAAGCTTTTGCTTCTTTGTTTTTAAATCCGAAAAGTGTGATCTGATCTTCACGGACGTGTGTGTAGATATACAGTGCAAGTTCTTCACCAATATGCGCAGATGTGCGAACATCTTCAGGTGCTAATACTTCATACCCGACATGATTCACATCGAGGAGAAGCGTTTTTTCGTTTACTTCCATCATGTTTCCCTTTAAATATCCAATCATGTGTAGATTTGAGATAGTACAACTGAAGTGTACTGATCAATATATTTCAAGCAAGTGAACAAAATCAAACTGAATTTCAAAAAGTATAAATTATATAATTAAGAAAATCTCAAAAATGAGAACCACTAGAGTAGTCTATACATATTTCTACTTGTTGTTAATACTTACCAACAAACTCAGATATTTTGGCTTTTATTCATACTATTTTCACATCATACTCATTTGAGATTATTTCACAAATACAATCTTAATCACCCACTTTTAACAAACCTTATGAAAAAATCAAAAACAATTGTCTATGTTGATGCATTTAATCTGTATTATGGTGTATTGAAGAATACCCCATATAAATGGCTTAATATTGATACGTTGGTAAAAAATTTACTGACAAACAACGAGATTATCAGTATCAAATACTTTACTGCACCTGTAAAATCAGATAGTAAGAATACAAATAGACGAAAAAATCAAAACACATATATTTCGGCATTGCAGAATGCAATACCATATTTTGAATGTATTTATGGATACATTGTTGAGAAGAAAGTTAAAGCAAGACACATGAATCCGCCACCAGATACAGTGGCCATATCTCTTCGTGAGGAAAAAGAAACAGATGTAAATATTGCAGTCGAGATTGTTAAAGATAGCTTCATGAAAGATTTTGATTGTGTCGTTTTGATTTCCAATGACAGTGACCTTGGTAGAGCCTTGATTATTGCAAAAGAATTGAATAAAAGAATAATACTTATCACACCGCGACAAAAAAATGCAATCCACAGACCATCTAGTCGTCTCACCAAAGTTGCAGATACTCGTCTTTACTATATAAATCACAAAGTCTTAAGCAATTCCTTACTCCAAGAATATGTTGGAAACTACAGACGTCCAACATCCTGGTAAATAAAAAACCGTCCTAATGGCACGGCTGTCTCGAACATATAATTCAAGATGGATTAAGGATATGTTAGTGCAAGATGTATAAAAGTCAAATATTTTCTTCCTTAGTGATTCAAGGCACATACGATTTATACCCCAACCTTTACCCCATACGCCACGACTCCTCCGAGAAACAAAAATACCCCAATGAGAATGGCTCCAATTTCATCTCCTTCCCGCTCAGCAAAAAGCACGAGATACAGGGCACGACACATGCTAATAATCACTGAGAAACAAAAGAAGAGGATTTCGTAATTTTGAAATCGTCCGAGTTCAGCCCAGAATGGGAGTAAAGACACAATCAAAATAACGATAAAAAAGAGTGGCAGACCAAATCCTGGGCCGGCACTTCCCCAATTCGGTACCTGAATTCTGCTGACCATATTTGGCGCTATTTTTTTTATTGCACTGTGAATATGTTTTATAAAGAGGGATAATAAGCAAACGGATAAAAGCACACCCAAAAGCTCAACCATGTACGTATACCGTAAAAAGGCGAACATATCTCGCCCCTGTGCGACTACCATGACAATCGGTATAATGAGAGGAAGCAAGGTCTCTAATACTGCCTCATAGAGGTTGGCAGGCTTCCCTGCGAGCTCAGTAATCATCGCAAGGTAGATGCAATACCCGGAAAGCCCGCCTATAAAGAGAACCCACATAATATAATCCGAAGAATACTTATCGGAAATTGCATAGATCGCCAGCGCCGGGAGTGCAACCCGCCAATAGAGATCAATGCGATAGATGATATTGGTGATTTTACTCCCCGTCATACGCTTTTTGTAATTCTGCAATGTTTAACTTATACATCTCGAGCATGGCGCGCATCACTCTTTGCGCTTTTACAGGATCCGGATCCCCGAGTAATTTTGATAAAATAGTCGGAACGATCTGCCAGACAACCCCAAATTTATCCGTCAGCCACCCACATTGTTGTTGCTCACCACCACCTTCTATAAGTTTTGAACAGAACTCATCAACTTCATCCTGAGTTTCACAATTCACCAAAAACGAAATACCACCGGTGAACTTAAATGCATGGGGCATACTACTATCCATTGCCATCATTGAGTAACCATCCAGTGTGAATTCTGAATGTTTGATCGTACCTACTGCAGGGTCCATCTCACCCGCTTCGTACCTTGCTATCATATCGATATTTGCATTTTTAAATATAGATGTATAGAGCTTCATAGCCTCTTCCGCTTTGCCATGTTGATCCCCGACGAACATGAGACACGGAGTGATTTTCTGCTTGCGTGGATCCAAATTGAGTTGCCATGACACACCAAATTTATCTGCTAGCCAACCAAATTTTTTGCTGAATGGGTACTCTTGAAACGGCATCATGATCTGTGCACCTTCTGAAAATTTGCTCCATAAAGTATCGATTTCTTCCTCCGAATCACAGCTGACAAAGAATGATGTCGCTGGTGTGATCTTATAATAATCTCCGCCGTTGAGAGCTCCAAACTTTTGCCCTGAAAGTTCAAATGAGCACCAATTGACTGATCCAGCAGGTTGCCCGGATGCTTTTGATGATTCTTCATTGTATCTTTGTATGTCAGTTGTTTTTGAATTCGGGAAAAGTGATACATAAAAATTCACGGCTTCCTCAGCCTGATGATCGAACCATAAAAACGGCGTTATTTTTTGCATGAAATATTTTATTAAGATGATATAGTTATAGAATATGTTGTGTAAAATAACAATTCATTTAATTTTTGCGTTCCTCTTGCGAGTAGGACTTGCTTTGTTATAATTCCGGTGTTCAAAGTGAAAAACAGTCGTGGAGTGGTAGCTCAGTTTGGTTAGAGCGCGGCACTGTCACTGCCGAGGTCGCGAGTTCGAGTCTCGTCCATTCCGCCAGAAATAATGAATTTCGAATATTATTTAACTGAATTATTAATAGATAGTGGAATTTACTGAGATAATCATTTATTTTAGAAATTGCATCATCATTTTTTAAATCCTTGTAATTTTCATTTATTCTTGCTACTATAATCCATTAAACGATGGATGTTTTGACAAATTTTTTTTTAACATTAAAATATTCTCAAAGTAAAAGGAGTATACGCACATGTATCAATGTAAAAAGTCATCTGCAAAAATACTAACTGGCGTAGATTGGTATACAAATGAATACAATAGAGAGTATGTCTGTTTTCATTTATGGGATAATGCAAATTCCGTAGTGATAGATTTCACTCAATCAAGAGTTGTCATAGAACAGGGTAAGGGGTATGATCGAATAAGACATGCTATTATTGATTTTAAGCACATTGTACGGTTTGAAATCAACTATGCACACCTCGGCCACAATGCTGTCCCAGAGCCCACCGTTGAATCTGATGCACTTCATATGAAGATACTGTGCCCAGCTACTCTTTCTGTTATAGTACGAATTGATAGCCCTCTTACTGTAACTACTTATTATTTTGGTACTATTCCAACACCACTCATTTTAGATCGGATGGAAGATGGGCAACCTAAAACACAAAAGGATATTATCGACCTAACAAATAAACTTATAGATGTAGTTGAAAGGCTCAATAATAAAATAAGTGAATTTTAGAAAAACTTTGATTGAGGTTCGTTAAACTTATTTCAAAAAAATCAACTAACCCATATAATAAATATTGGGTTAGTTTTTAATAAGAAATAATACATCAACTTATCAATACACACAATACCAATGTTCGTCTCGCCATTGCAGATGTAGAAAGCTTTAACAATCGTTTTCTGTTTGTACCAAAACAATGCAATATTAACATCATGAAAATCTTTGCGTCGTCCTCCTACAACTCTTTGAGTTTCATGCTGCCAAATAATGCTAGGAACTTCTTTATTGTTTTTTTCACAAAGATCCTTGATAAAATACTCATTCAAGTCTTTTTCTGAAATCTGGATGTTTAACATATTCTTCTCACTTTTTTTTCTTTTTTATAAAATACTATATTATTTTATAT
>CAYGEY010000006.1:0-43630 GCA_964349065.1 uncultured Candidatus Peribacteria bacterium
TTTTTCTTTTTTTATAAAATACTATATTATTTTATATATGTCAAATATTGCCTACGCACGTTAAAGCGTGAAACGCATAATTTGATAGTTGACATACAAACAAAATACATTTATAATGTATTATTAAACTTTTTCAATATTAATGGCAGATTTTGCTAAATATCATAAAGGCACTCTTAGTCTAATCCCTGAAACTACTGCACTTTTAGTTATCGATCCTCAACGAGGTTATGCTGATCCTGCATGCCCTGGTGCAAGTGTAGCCTACGCGCTTGGTTGGGATGTTAGTAAGGTTGCTTCATCACTGGATCATCTTGCTTTATTCATAGAAGAGGTACGTCATCATATAGATTGCATAGTCTTTACACAAATGGATGAAAGCATCTTTAACAGACCAAAAAATTTACCAAGAAATCCCAAGATGAATACTAGCTTATGTGTTCCTGGTACGGAATCTTATGAATTTTTTAAGGTATTTCCAAAACCCGGAGACACTGTAATACAAAAACGTACTATGTCTGCATTTGTCACTTCAGATCTAGATACTCTATTGAGGCAGAAAAATATCGATACACTTCTTCTTACCGGTGCCTACGCCTCACGTTGCGTAAATGATACTGCACGAAGTGCCGCTAATCTGGGCTACAAAACAATTATCTGTGAAGATCTCATTGCAAACCCTCCACACCTAGAGCAATACACCGAGAGGGATCTTAACGAAATACGTCTTGGTATTGGTTTCACTGTTCTTAGTAAAAACGTGCTCGCCTATTTCCAAAACGAAATCACCGGCATCCCATTCATTCCATTTAAGCCTTAAGAGACTATAATTACTCTTTATGAATTCAATAGGTACGATGTCATTATGGAGAAGTTTTGTTGTAATGTATCACCAATTCTTCGATCTTTGTATGATAATACAAACACAAACTTCCATACACAACTGGACTTAGATCCAAATGTTTATCCATTTCTTCAGCTAATTGTGCAAGCTCAATGAGAGATTTGGTTAGTTTCATTTCTTATTGCTTAAAATACTTTCTCTAAACCCCTCCGCCTTCTCAAACGCAAGTGGCAAGGCTATACAAAAATCATCATGTGTCTTCAAATATTCTGAAAGTTCCTCAGGACTGAGCCACTTGAAATCAACTACTTCATCATCAATAAATGAAACATCTGTTGTTGGTACAACAACAAAACTTAATCCTACCCATTCATTATTGATTTCTGTTTTGTATAAAAATTCTTCAAAGAGATATCCGAACGCTTTATCACTTGGTTTATTCATTGTATTGATAAACTCTTCTCGTGAACTGCACATCTGAAGAGTAATCCCGATTTCCTCTTCTGCTTCTTTAGGAAGATTTTCATTGAATCCCAGTGGTCTATATCCACCATCCTCTAGGATGTAACAATTGTGTCCTGCAACACCCATATCCCATTTGCCAGCACTATTTTTATCGAGTTTATTTGGATTCTTACGTTGCAGGCCATACTTCCCTGTAGATACATGATAAATCATAGACCATGAACTATAGTGTGTAAGGGTTGGACGAACACCCGGTAGATGGGCATGTGTTTTTGAGATCGGACCTATGATCTTTCCACCTGCATCACAGTGGATAATGTATTCGATGTCGTCTCGGAGGAGTTTTGTAGTCATAGTTAGTTTCATTTATAAAATTCTAATTAGTTATACTTACACTTTTTCACCACCATCACATGTGACCCTGCGTTATCTGGTTTTAATGAATCCGGTTGCCACACTACAACATCCTGAAAAATTTCTAAACCAGCACTTTCAAGGTATTTCTCAAAAATCTTAAATGAAGTCTTATGTTCCTCCACATTACTCTTCTCCAGCTCATACACCTCACCAATTGCATCAATACTATCCTTTGTAGCATTACCCGCTTTGTAATAGTTAATCAATTCCTGATAGTAGGTATCAACTGCATATACCCTTTCAGATTCTGTTGTGTAGTTTGGTAAGAAATTATCACAAACAAGGATAAACCCATCATCATGTAGGTGCTCAACCAAATTAGTAATAAATGCCCCCTTCCCCTCATCCGGAATATGGTGGTATGCAGAGCTTGCAGTAATGACATCAAACTTTTTCCCAAGTTGTATTTTCGTTACATCTCCAAGGTGCCAAGTCCATGAACGAAATAATTCCTTCCCTGCTTCAACAAAAATTGGATTTAGATCCGCACAAGTGCCAAAAAAATTTGGATAAACAAGCTGAATATGATGTAAAAAGTTACCGGGACCACTGCAGACATCAAGGATTTCAGGTTTGGATAAAGTAATATTTCCATTTGGAGCTCCGAGGCCTCCGAATGGACCATACCCTTTTTTTATTGCAAGTTCCTGAATGAGTAGACCACCCGCAATATACCACATGGTCACTTCATTCTTCATACCATCCGGCCCTTTGAAATATGTATCAACTGATGTGTATAATTTTGTATCTGCTGTTTTCATATTATAGTTGAGTTGGAATTTTAATAATATTTCGTAACTTGTCTATTTCCGAACCACGATTTGTTATCTGTAATATATTTTTACCTTCGATTATCACCTCCGGCAAAGGTGACTTATTTAAAAACTCCATATGCTGAGTAGCCGCATATGCTCCCACATCATGTATCACCAGATAGTCTCCCGCCTTTATCTCTTTTGGTATTTCAACATCATCTGGAAGAACATAATCCGTTGAGAGTGTCGTTGCACCGCTGATTTTTCCTCTAAATGTAGTAGGATTTTTGAATGAACTTCCATCTTGTTTTAAAAATGTCACCTTGTGATTTCGGTTTCTCTGTTTTGCTGAAGGGAGATACACAAAGGAACCATCTGTTGAAATTTGTTTCGATTTCGGAAAATTGATTACCCTTTTTACTTGGAGAATCAGGTAACCAGCATCTGCAAGAATATCTCTTCCCGGCTCTAGAATAAAATTAACTTCATTCGGTACACTATATTTTTTGTGAAGTTTTTTTAGATATGCAAAATACGCATCCCAATCAAAATGTTTATCCTCACTATTTTCCGCTTCGTAATCAAAACCAAATCCCCCTCCAAGATTTATATCAAGAACATCTGGAAAGAGTTTTATATATATTTTAAACGTTTTATTGAGATATTTTTTCATTTTATTAATGTTACTTCCGGTACCACAATACGTATGGAGAGACTTTGGTGTTATCTTTGAATCATCCAATATTGTTTTGAGTTTTTTTAATTGTGCAATTTTTATTCCAGTCCTTTGATCCTGGGATTTCGAGAGATCCAATCGAAAACTCATTGGAGATCGATATTCATTTATCCAGTATTCCACTTCTTCAAGTGAGGCAAGATTCACATCAATATTATTTCCTCTCCAAAAGGATATTTCCTCATTGGATAGGAAAGACGGTGAAATAATAACATCTGTATCAAGGTGATATTCCTTTAATTGGGTTAGTTCCTCTTTTGTCTGTAGAAGAATCCCAATATTTTTTCCAACAATTCTTTTGAAAATATAAGGATGTGAATTTGCAAAATAGGAGACATAGATTTTGATTCTGTCACCTAATCCATATTGTTGTGCACTATTAAATATTCTACTGATATTTTGTTCGATTACCTCAGTATTGTATACGAAGCATGGGGTACCTACTTTTTGAATGATATCTATATATGATCCGTTATCCATCTGTATTTAATAAAGAAACAATCAAAGCAAAGCATATTTACTCATAAAAATCAAATCTTCTAGGTGCAAATTCAAGCATGAAACGTACCACCTCAAACAGTGAGCAAGGGTAGGGGTAAAACCCGCACATTCGTTCTGATTGCTTCTATTCCCTCCCGCCAGATGAATTACTGAACAGATTATACTTACGTTTTATTGCTATATTCAAGTTAGCAATAAATATCAACAATTAGCATACAAGCTCAGTGGTCAATTTTATTTAGATTATTTTTTACCAAATGAAATTACAACCTTTTTCTGATCCAAAGTCTTTAAGATCAAGTCTTTATGAAAATCTCAGTAATAAGCCTGAAGTTCCAACAGCAATATTAGCTGGTCACAATTTACTGACACCCCAAGGGACACTTTCGGATATAACCGGTATTTTCCCTGAATTCACATGGGACTTGGCTTGGGATATTGCAAAGGAACTTCGCGATGCACTTGTTCATTTGCGCATTTTTACGACCATCAATGACTGGAAATTATTGAAGCAAACATCTGCAAATGATAATACGGAAAATCATATCCGAAGTAATTTTTGGAAATCCTACAAACTTCCAGAGAGTGAGGATCCTGAAAAAAAGAAGTTGCTTTTACCCACAAAAGTTCTGGAAGGGAAAGAAGCTGAGGGCGTATTTTCAGAGATATATCTTCAGAAATTATTCTCGAGAAGAAGAGCGAAGGAAAAAGATTTCAAAGTGACGATGGATTATTTGTTTTCATCAGAGGAAAATATTTGTGACTCTACTTGCCATAGAGATAAGTGCTCGAGTGAGATTATTATTCTCATTCCTTATTTGTTCAATGCCGGGATACGAAAAATAATTAACTTTATTCCAGGAGAGTGCATCAATCCTGTGTTTCGGGCGAATGAGATTGTAAAGAAAGGGGTGAAAGTGATCCTGCCGGAGTCATTCACAGAGATGGAAGTACATAATGTGTTTTTGAATAGTGTTGAGCCGTTTGAGGAAGAGGATTTGTTTCAAGTGAAGCCGATTAATTATTCGTATCATGAAGTGATGTAGTTGACGATTAGGTATGATTGATTTATAAGTATATAAACTACAAATAAAGAGGAGATTAACAATATGTATCAAGTACATGGATTTTCAACTTCAATTCGCCCTGGTAAACGAATCAGTAGTGCAATGGAAAACCATCGATCAAAATGGTCAGACATTGCATTTGCAGCTGGGATGATCATTCCCCTATTAACATGCATTATTTGTCTCATCTTCCTGTAACATCCAGTATGATCAATTAACGCCATTTCGATTTATTTGAAATGGCATTTTCGTTTCTCACTCCAAACTATTTTTTATCCATTACCTCTAGCCTAAACCTCTCCACCTTCTCAAACGCTAACGGCAATGCTACGCAGTAATCATCATGAGTCTTCAAGTAGTCCGAAAACTCCTCAGGACTCAGCCACTTAAAATCCACTACTTCATCATCTGTAAAAGACACATCTGTGTTTGGTACAACAACAAAACTCAGCCCTACCCATTCATTATTGATTTCTGTTTTGTACAAAAATTCTTCAAAGAGATATCCAAATGCTTTATCATTTTGTTCATTCATCGCTTTGATGAATTCCTCCTTCGAACTGCACATATGCAGATTTATCCCAATTTCCTCTTCTGCCTCTTTTGGTAGATTCTCATTGAATCCAAGATGCCGGTATTCACCATTTTCTTTGATGTAACAATTATGTCCTGCAACTCCCATATCCCATTTGCCCGCACTATTTTTATCATCCTTATTGGGATTTTTTCGTTGTAGCCCATACTTCCCCGTAGGCATATGATAAATCATAGACCATGAACTGTAATGAGTAAGTGTTGGACGAACTCCAGGTAGATGAGCATGTTTTTTTGATATAGGACCAATAATTTTTCCATCTGCGTCACAGTGGATAATGTATTCGATGTCGTCGCGGAGGAGGTTTGTGGTCATGATTAGTTTCAATTATAAATACTTCACAAACCAACTAGTCGTCCTCTCCACAATCTCTCCCAATTTTTCCTTAAACACATGTCCCTCTCCTTTAGGAATGTACAGCTCGGCCTCACCATCCGATAATTCTACAATCCTTTTTGAATCATCCAATGGAACTCTCTCATCTTGATCACCATGAATAAATAACACGGGAAAAACTATTCCCTGAGCCAGTTTTTCTTGATTTACATTTGCTCTGTCTTCAACCATTTGACCATCAACAACCACTTTCTCTCTAACTGCACCTTCCCTAATCACTGTTATTTTTCCAGTATCTTGTAATTCCTTCAACTGCTCCTCTGTATATCGACTTAATTCTTTTTCACGTGATTTACTATTACTGACCGGGGCCCAGAGAACCATTGTGGAGATACCCAGTCCAGCACATCTCAGTGAAACCAGGCCACCTAAACTCACTCCTAATAATCCGATTTTTTTATAACCTGAAGATTTAAAATGCCTCAAAACACATTGTAGGTCATCCACTTCCTTTTCTACAGTGAGAGAATCATCACTACTGAGACCAGAGCCGCTAAAATCAAGTTGAAAAACTGAAAATCCAGCATCATCCAAAGACTTTGCGGCAATATCCAAACGCCCACCCTCGTGCCTATCCATCCTAAAGCCATGACACAAAATCACAATCTTTTCCGGATTCTTTTCATAGAGAGTTCCTGCTAGAGTGCCGCCTCGGGAGTTATGGATAGTAATTTCTTTCATTAGATACTATAAATGTATGCAAAGCAACTATACCCAGTCTTATTTATGTTTCAAGTATAATGAGCAAGGATATGTACAATCTAGTACCTACTTGTTTTTTCCTAAGACTGTCCTAGTGTAAATATATACATCAAAACTTATTGAGAATATGAGACAAATTGTATTTCTCGGTACGGGTAATGGCATGCCAATTGCAAGTTCGTGTTCATCTTTACTGATAAAAAATGAGAAAACAAATATACTTATCGACGTAGGAGGAGGTCACGATATTCTCGTACAATTTCATAGGGCAAATATTGATCCAACAACCGTTGATAATATTTTTATCTCTCACTATGATAGCGACCATATTCTTGGAATTGTGCCACTCGTCAGGGCATTTCATAGATGGGGAGAACCAAAAATGAGAAAAATATTTTGTTCGGCGATTGTTAAAGAAGCAATTGAATCTCTTTTTACATTTGTTGCAAAAAAGCATTATCATGAAGTAAAGCCTTATCTTGAATTTGTGATTGTGAATGATGGCGATACTTTTTCGATTAATGGATGGGAAATTAGTTTCTTTGATCTCCAAAGCAATAAGACACATCAACTTGGTTGCTCAATTATATTTGAAGATCAGAAAAAGTTATCATTTCTGGGTGACGAACCCCTAAAAGAACACTGCTTAGACAGACTTCAAGGAACAGATATCCTTATACATGAAGCGTTTTGTTTGGATGATGCAAAAGATACTTTTAAACCGCATGAAAAGAACCATGGTACAGTAAAAGAAGCTGCAATGAATGCGACAAAAATAGGAGCGAAACAACTTGTATTTTATCATATGGAGGATAACACTCTTGCAAACAGGAAAGTGGAGTATTTAACGGAGGCGAAGGAATATTTCCATGGGGAAGTTTTTGTGCCTGTGGATTTGGATACCTTTGAGTTTTGATAGGAAGGTTTTTCAATTATTTGAAAAAAAATATTATGATTTGTCTTGTTTGAATTACCACTTTCATTATTTTATCAATACTCATAATTCACAAAACTATGACACAAATATCAATGGATGTTAAAGAATACTTTGAAAAACAACTCGATACAATACAGAGGGAAAGACAAAAACTTATTAGATCTGTTCCAGACAATGGACAATATATTGAATACTTAGGGAAAAAGTTTATTGTGTATAAAAATGTTTTCTGGCCTTTTGAAGATAGTATGCCTTTAGTTGAGAATTATATAATTAACCCTAGCGATCATGTTCTGGATGTATGTACGGGTTCTGGCGTAATAGCTATTTTTTCAGCATACAATGGTGCTGAAAAAGTACTTGCAATAGATATAAATCCGGACTCAATATTTACTGCAAATGAAAATACAAAACTGCATGGTTTTGATGATATAATTGAAATACGACAATCTGATATGTTTAGTGCAATTCAATATAATGAAAAATTTGATGTTATTACCGGCAACTTACCATTTAGAAATCAATTGGCTAAAGATCTTGTAGAAGCTTCTCAATGGGATTCAAACCTTAATGCACACCAAAGTTTTTTTAAAGAAGTCAGGAAACATCTGAAACCAAATGGTAGAATTTATCTTTCACAGGCAAATTTTGGTGCAGTTGATGAAATGAAGCAATTTGCTAAGGATGCAGGGTTCAATGTTAAGCTCATCGGACAGAAGTCAATGCCAAAAAGCGATCTAAGGGTCTTCTATGCATTTGAATTAGTTACGGAAAAATAATTACACAATTTCAGTTACTATGTTTAGCAAAGACCTACTGCAAGTACAGAAGTTCCCCAATTGAAATATTCCTATTTTATTCACCCTAAATCCTATTGGGGTATCAACTTGTATATTTCTACCTTCCCCAAATCCTAGCGTAATATGAGGGTTAAATTTGTCAGGATTTCTATAATTATCTTTGAATTTTTCAATCCAATAAAAGGTTTGTTCATCTATTTCATCTGGATTATAAAGCATTTTACTATCAACTTCATATGTCATATAATCCCATAACTTTTCCATGATAGTTTGATTCAAGTTAATAATTTCCTCAGTAGCTTTAATCTTTGCATCAAAAACTGGTTCTCCTGAAGAAATAGTTTTGGAACTAAAGTTCTCAATAACCATATTCATAGGTAACGCATTATACGCAATATCAGTAAGAATCTTTGAAATGTTACCAAGATTTTTCTCCTCAATTACGCCCATAGCTAAAGAGATATGAGGCACACACTTACCCTTACCTAATACAATTGGTCCTGATGGATACTCAACTCTCAGTTGTTTATTCATACTCTTTGAAAGTGTAGTTACTTTCTCATCTGGAAGGAGTACCACATCAATTGCAATTTTTTTCATAAAGAAGATAAATGAAACTGGACTTATAATATATGAAAATTGCTATTTGTTATAGTGATATATTATACAGTGAGCGAGGGTAGGGATAAAAACCTCACATTCGTTCTGATTGCTTCTACTGTCACCGCCAAAATTCAAATTTTGGCGGTGTTTGTTGGACAAAGTTCGAAACTATTTCTAGCAAAATCCAGTATTTTTTAAAAAAGCTCGCAAGGTTTTTAATCCTGTACGAGCTTATTGTGCATAAATTTAGCCGAATAATCTTCCCAGCAATTTTATTGCACTGGCTGCACTGTCTTCAATAGCGTCCATAATTCTCTGTCCGGGGACTTGTATGTCACGAAACGCATTGTCATATATATCGTTATATGGCCGTGTGGTATAACTTCCGCCACATTCACGAGGTATACGTTGAATCGTAGTCCAATTGATACTTACGAGCCTCACAGTGTGGACATCTACCGTCCATAATTTTTCTTCCTCACTTCCTAGCGTTTTTTCTTTTTTTATAAAATACTATATTAATTTATATAAGTCAAATTTTGTACTTCAAGACAAAGTGAAACTACTTCTTCTACTCTTTTGTATAAAGTTGATAAATTTCTTGCTTGAGCATGACACCCTTGAAGTTCAGGAACTTTTGCAAGGTACATGCCATCCTCATCCTGGGTGATGATAATTGAAAATGAGAATTTTTTCTTCATAACATATCTATTGATAATATCTGAGTCATATGAAACTCTTCATTCACCTGCTTATATTCATCTTGTCTTTCTAATAAACCTTCTTTTACTTCCATTTGAAGTTTTTGTTTTCTATAGTCCTCCTCGTAAATATCATCATGATCTCCCCACATGTCATAGGTGGCTATAACTGCTTGATTTAAATCCATTTCATCATCAAACTCAATCATTTTTGTGAAAAGTTACAAAGTATTGAATCACGGATTTCCTTCTTTCGAAAGCATATCCCTGTGAAGTCATCTTTTCCCAAACCTGGAACACTTCTTTTCCACCAACCTCTTTCACCATCTTTTTTAATTCATCAACTGTTCCATAACTCAAAATATATTCTATCTTAGCTTGTTTACTAAGATTTTTTTCATTTTTGGAGGTTTCCACCAATTGTATTTTTCTGCAAATTCGAGCATGGTTGGGATTTATTTATCTAACTCAAGTATATATTTGGGATGGGATTTTGCAAAGGAAGTCCTAATATTCCAAAATCAGATTGGTATGGACATGTGACTTACCTTTCATCATAAATTCTGCTACTATATAAATATCTTACTTCCTAACTTAAAACCCCATGGCAGAACTAAAAACCAAAAGAACTAATGCCAGCGTGGAAGCATTTTTGGACACTATCGAGAATGAGCAAAAACGAAAAGATTGCAAGGAGCTGGTGAAACTATTTACCGACACCACCAAAGAAAAGGCAGCCATGTGGGGTGAAAGTATAATCGGCTTTGGCTCTTATCATTACAAATCAGAGAGGAGCAGTCAGGAAGGAGATTGGCCTATTACCGGTTTTTCACCCAGGAAACAGAACATTTCCATCTATCTCTCATACGGAGCTCCTCAGGATCAAGTGCTATTGAAAAAACTCGGAAAACATAAAATGAGCAAAGGTGCATGTCTCTATGTTAACAAGCTGGAGCAAATAGATTTGGACGTGCTACGAGAACTGATCAGAGGTACTGTGGAGAAGATTAAGGCTAAGTATGGTATTGAATAATTCTAGCTACCTATTATTTCAACTAAGTTTTCAACAACTTTCTCAATAATTTCTTTTTTCAAAATACCTAATCGTTTAATAATTAGTTTCTTCTCAACATAAACTAATTTTCCATTTTTGATAAAAGATAGAAAAACAAGACCCCCTTCGATAAAATCACTTTTTTTTATTCGAATATCTAAATTGCTATTTGTTTTCGAACTAATACCACAAACGAGTATATCATTACCCAAATATTTTGAATTACTTAAAATAACAGCCGGACGCACCTTTCTTTGGCGTAAATCTGAATATGGAAACTCAATCAAAATAATTTCACCTTGGATATTCTTACTATTTTTCATCTTTTTGATTTTTATAATATTCCCAATAAACATCATCATGATCTCCCCACATATCATCAGTGGCTACAACAGCCTGATTAAGATCCATAGCATCACTATCTTTCATAGCTATATTTAAAACTTTTATATTAATAGGTTTTAAAACAATTTCTCCATGCCTTATTTCAACTAGATATTTATTTGAGGTAATATTTTTTCTTAAACTCACAGGTATAGATATTTGACCTTTTGATGAGAGTGTTACTATTTGTTGTGCCATAATGATTTGGTAAAATTATTTTACATTTTTAATATACCAAAGTTGTAATTATGACACAAGTTTATTTCTTTTTTAAATATGAAAAAAGCCACCTCATGGTGACCCTTCAGCTTATTTTTGTCTCTCAAGACTCCATATTATTGCATCTTTGTAATTTTCTTAAAGTCTTTAGAACAATAACGCTTTATATGAAGCCAAGACTTCGTAACAGAGAAATAGAGTTGATTACATTGATAGCTAGCGCACCAAGCAATCATCAAGTCATCAGGGTTAATAACTTCATCGATTAGTTCACGCCAATTGGGCGTTTTAAACCTTTTACTGAAGCCAAGCATTATCTCATCTCCTGATTTAAATCGAACGACTTTTTTACCAATTTTTATTACTTTATCAGTTTTTAACCATAATAAAGTAACAATTGCAGATAATCGCGTATCCCATCTCACCACAAGCTCATACTCATCTCTTTTAGAAGAGATAAAACCTAATTGTGTAGGTATCGCAAGAATAAAATCACGATGCTCAGGAGAAGAATAGATACTTAATTCGTCTTTCAATTCCTCTGGCTTATCACAAAACTTGATTTCAGTGAAAAGGTAGTCTTCAGGACCTATAAATTTTTCTATTTCCTTCAGGACACTTTTTGGATCCTTACAATTACCTAATGTCCCTCCTAATAAGAATATAATCTTATTACCAGGTAAGTCTTTCACTTTAGCAAATATCTCATCAAATCCAGAATCAAAATCACAGACATGCTTTTTGTAATCTGTCACAATGTTTCCATATTGATAGATATTTCCACAGTGGTACTTGACATTCAATTCAGCTACATCAGTAAGAGCTTCAGAGATATCAACGCCTAAGTAAGTCATAGATTCCGTTTTGCCGCGCATCTCTCTTATGAATGGAATGATTGGATATCCGTCTCCACATCCAATATCAACAATTGTAACATGCTCCTTATCAAAATGAGTTTTAGTATCAAATGGATAATGAGTAGTCTTAAACTGCTCTCGATCATTGCATGCAATCAAATCATTGTAATGTTCACGAGACAGCTCCAACCAATTCCTTACATTTGCAAGATATGCGAATTTCAATGGAATGTCTTTTTGTTCCAGACCTTTTACAAGTTCTGCACCATACTTATTTAAGTCTAACATAACTGTTTCCTCTTTTCTTTTTGTTTTGTTATATATCATAATACTTATTATTTTTAATATGTCAATATTATTGTCATATTTTTATAAAGATTATATAATACCTTATATTAGGCTATATAATACATTGTTTATTTGACAATTTTGTCGTCATTTAGTATAATTTAGTCATGAATATTGAAAACACCCTCACCCAACTTGGACTCGATGAAAAGGAAGTTTCCGTGTATGTAAACTGTCTTCGCCATGGGCCATCTTCTCCAACCGAGCTAGAATCTTATTCCAAAGTTAAGAGGACTACCGTCTACGAAGTTGCAAAATCACTTAAGAAACAGGGACTACTTACAGAACAACTAAAAGGAAAACGGCGTCTCTTCACAGCGGCACATCCCGAGATTCTAAGAGCGAAGTTAGAAGAGCGCCTTGAGGTCTTTAATTCTATACTCCCTGAACTCAAAGCGTTTCTAGTAGGCACTCCAAATAAACCGCAAGTAAAAGTATTTGAAGGTGAAGATGAACTTAAAAATATGTATGAGGATACTCTCAGATATCCTGGCAGTACCTTTTATTCATTCTTAGGTACATCAAATGCAGATAAGAAACTTATTCAATACCTTACAAATCATTATCTAAGAAAGAGGAAAATGAAAAACATCTCTTTTAAAGTAATAGCGACGAATACGAAAGACGGACAGAAATACAAAGAGTCGGATTCGACTAATCTGAGAGAAACAAAGTTAATTTCTGCTGATGATTATCCCTTTAGTATTGAGATTTTAATATATGAAGGGAAAGTTGCATTTATTTCATACAAGGAGACAGAAATGTTTGGACTATTAGTTGAATCAAATGAAATATATTCGACGATGAAGGGAATCTTTCAATTTTTTTGGAAACATGCTTAAAGACATATTTAATAAGAATCATTCTTCCCCCTCCCCAAATACTCCCTCGCCTCCACAATCAACTCCTCCCGAATCTTCTCATCACTTGGAGGATTTTCAACTATATATTCCACCGCCTCTGTCATATCCCAAGTATCATCCAAAATAGTATCTAACGTGGCAATCTCTTGATACAAGATACCAAACAGTTCCTTTGTTCTATCAAGAACTCTTGCGAAATCAATCCCCTCCTCTTGTAATAAAAAATACAAATCCACGGCATCTTTCCATTTTTTTCTGTACATCATTGCATATGCTTTGAGTGCGGCTAAATCCAAAAGAGTTGGTGTATATATTCCTCCACAAATCACTACAGAATGTGGGATTTTAATATTCACCCCGAAAGGATTTCGATTGAAATTCATAAGTTGTACCTTTACCCCATGGATTTTTAATGTTGCCTCGGGTTCTTCTTCATCTGACAAATATCGTATGTCACTCCCTTCTTCCAAAACACATCCGGCCCGCTCAATTCTTTCCGAAAGTTGTTTGCCGCTACCCTGCGGGGAGAGAGTAAATAAATCAAAATCTATAGATTTTCGATGACCAATTTGAAGAGCAATCGCTGTACCTCCCACAAGAAAATGTGTGGACATAAATTCCTCAAGCAATGGTTTCAGGCTTTGTTGCTCAGGAGATAGTATTTTTAACGCTGTCTCATCAAACTCAATCATTTTTATGTGCAGTTACAAAATACTTGACCACTGCTTGTCTTCCTTTCAAAGGAGATTTTATCTTCTCCCAAACCTGGAACACTTCCTTTCCACCAACCTCTTTCACCATTTTTTTCAATTCATCAACCGTTCCATAACTCAAAATATATTCGATCTTTGCTTGTTTACTGAGATTCTTCTTCATTTTCAGTGGAGTCCACCAATTGTATTTTTCTGCGAATTCGAGCATGGTTGTGATTTATTTATCTAACAGAAGTATATATTTAGGATGGGATTTTGCAAAGGAAGTTATAAACCTATCCCTTCCTCCTCCACAAAATCACACCTCTTACCAAACTAATAAAAACATACACTCCCAAAATGCACAGGGGCAAACGACCTTTAATTAAGATATCATAAATTATATTATCTATATCAGAACTATATTGGTACGTTGCATAAGGAACTGCGTAGAAATGTTGAAGCAGAGTTAAGAAAAACAAGACCATCCCTATCATCAAAATATCAAAAGTAACACATACTTTCTTTTCGACTGAAGTAAATTTTTTCATTCTTGGAAAAATGAAATAGTAACAAGAAAAAATCAATATGACTAAAACCATCCAAATAATTATTCCACTTCCCGTATAAAAAATAATCTCAGGATTATTAAAACGACATTCGCGAATATTCCAATATTCTCCTGTAAGATTTGGGAGTGCTGGTGTGGCGGCAGATTCTTGTTTTATCTGACAAATATGATCTGAAGCATTATACCCATAAATCGGGTATACCTGCGGCATATGCGCAAAGGCTTTGCCAATAAGCATTGGCGTAAGTGCAAGTATGATAATTGATACTATTATTTTCATATACTGGAATTTTATTAAATCTAACCTTTAATTAATTTGGTTGCAAATTACTCAATATATCATCAGAGGCATTACACTTCGCTTTAGCATTATATCTTACAAATTTTCGAAAATTACTATTATCAAAAAGATAAGAGAATTTATTCATGTATTCCATATTGGGAAATCCCCACTTTACTATTGTAGCATTCACATCAGCGATAACCTTTTCCGAAATGTAACTTGGCACTGATTGATCTACAGTTAAAGTCTTATAATAGTCAGACATCTTTTTTTGAGCCTCATCTGCAAGACAAATTGTCTCTACTGCGACCATACCCGCCCTGTAGATTTCAGGATATACTACCAACGGATACTTTTTCACAACCTCAGCTCTATCAACCTTGGCTTCAGTTACTTGAAGAAGTATACCCGAACATAGGAGTAAAGTGAAAATACTAGATAGTAATTTTTTCATTTATTTATAAGTTTAAAACATTTGAAAAGCACATTTATACTGTATATTATTTTCAACTTATTACTAGATTTATTCTGATGTATGAACACCAATCTCGACCAATTTCTCAATAAATTCCCGACTCTCCTAGAGGTGCTGGACAAATTAAATGCACACAACATCGAGTGGTACATCGGCGGAAGTGGCTGTTTGTTTTTACTTGGTAATAAAAGACTTCCTGACGATGTGGATATCTATCTTCGCGACGATCAGCATGACATGGCTGACAAGATTTTCGGTATTGAATCATTTCAATACACTTCCCCTGTAGAAAATGTACGAAACTCCAATCCGGGAGGAGATCATGATATACAGCTGACCAGCGGTCTTACTATTATTGTAGGAGGAATAACTTATTTGCTCAGTATTAATGACGCTGTGCGAAAGCAGGCACTCAATATGGGAGAACTTCGTTTGTACCCGCCTGAAGATGTACTTCTCATAAAAGCGCTTTTACAGAGAGGCGCAGATGTTGGGAAGAAGGATTTGGCGGATATCAAAACATTTCAAGCAATTTATGAACTTGATGGTGAATATTTGCGGGAGCGGATTGCGGAACTTGGTGCTGAGGAGAGGGTTAGGGGGATATTTAGGGGAGCATAGTTGCACTACTTAAAGTTATGAACATTTTTAGATACATATACAAATATGCCTTTATTTTAAAATTCATAAATAAGTCTTGTATCTGTTTATAAAAAAGAGCAAAGTATACATATAGAAGTTTCAAAAATCCCTATATATATATGAATTCAGTAAACTGGCAACAATTTGGTTTGAGAAAAAATCCTTATGATACCCTACCTCTTATTGAGGGTGGTGATTTGCCTCTTGAAAAAGCTTTTGTAGGCAGAGACAATGAAAAGAAAATTTTGAATAGTTTATTTGAGACAAATAACAGACTTTGCCTGGCCATTTGCGGAGATGTCGGAGTGGGGAAAACAAGTTTAGCGAATTTTCATAAACTCATTTGGAAATACGATAAGTCAAAACTCTTGTTTTCATTTAGACGAGAAATAGAGGCTAGTTTCGATTTGTTGAATAAAAGAAATTTCCTAATAGAAATTATAGGTTCGGTATTACGAGAAATACGACTACTCAACCCCACATTACTAAAAAATAAAGTTTTACAAAAATTAGTACATCTTGTCGATATTACTCAAACAATTGCAATCTCTGCAGGTGGTTCAGCATTTGGTTTTGGTTTAGATATTGGAGGTGAAAGAATGAATAATCCTCCACTACAGCTGTCAAACACTTTACTTGAGGAATATTTTTTAGATCTTGTCCAATATCTAAAAAGGACACCAATCAAAGGTCATAAGTATTCAGGACTTATTGTTCATGTAAATAATTTTGACATTATTTTATCTAATACAAAAGGTAAAGAAATGGCAATCAGTTTCTTTGAAGAGATGCGAGATCTCCTACAAACTCCTGATGTATACTTCTTATTCCTTGGACCTAGAAATTTTTTCAAAGAAGTAATATGCACAAAACAAAGAGTAAAAAGTATTTTTCACCCGACTCCCCTTCAAATAGATCCATTAAGTAAAACTGAAATAGTACACGCATTTGATGAAAGAATGAAATTGTTAATATCAGATGATGTGTCTTCATACATAAAACCCATTGAAAACGAGGCCATATATAAACTCTACGACTTATATGCCGGAGACATACGCTCAATCATGTCAGGTGTTCTTGATATATTAGGTCAGTTTTCAGAGAAACTTGCTAAATCACTTACTGCAGATGAAGCAATACTACTCCTAGGAAGAGAGCGTTGGGAAAGACTGGAAAACATAATGAAACTCACCCCAGAACAAAAAAGGATTCTCATACATTTGGCAAGTGTTGAAACTCTCATCACACAAAAAGAAGTTGTTGCTATGTTTGGCAAAGCACAATCTAACGTCTCTAGTTATTATTTTAAGCCCTTAAAGGATCATGGGATAATTGAAGAAAAGGAAAAAATCGGCACAACACATTATTATGGTTTAACCACAGACTACATACCTCTCAAATGGCTAATTCAATCTCAGGACAAAATTCAAGAAAGTTTAGCATTACAGTCAAATCAAATGCAGATGTTCTAGAAAAAAAGTTATGAACATTTTTAGATACATATAGAAAATACACCATCATGCTATATATGTATAAAATACCTTTAATTTGTCTACAGATAATGTATAAGTATACATATAGGAGTTTTAATATTCCCTATATATATAAAAATTATACCTTTATCAAGTCAACACTCTCAAAATATTTTTCAAACTCACCACCTTTTCGATCTTCACAATCCCACCATTCTTCAACTTCCCACTCTGCATGTATTGCAATAACTTTTTCGCTACATGTGTGGGTGACTTCAATTCCCCATCTTGTTTGTAATGCACGAAATCATTCACTTTGGGAAAATCTTCCTTCTTTTGTGACCGGATCATATCCTGCATCCCGGTATCAACAATCCCCGGGTAAAACGCCATAATCATGACCGGAAACTTTTGCCTTTTTTGCTCCAAACCAACACATTTGGTAAACATATCCACTCCGGCTTTTGAAGCGCAATAGACACTCCAACCTTCGTAAGGATAAATCGCGGCGTGAGAGGAGATGTTAATGACCATTTTTTTGATTTGTAGGTCCTGTGTTTTTTGGATAAAGATTGAAGTGAGCACCATGAGAGCTTTGAGATTCACATCTAGGTTATTACTGAGTGCCTCCAGAGGAGCATCTTGGATTTGATTTATCGGAGAGATAACGCCCGCATTGTTTATCAAAGTTATAGAACTGAGATTCTGAGTTTCTATACTTTCAAAAATCGTGCTCATAATTGTTGGGATCTCTGCAGTTTTGCTTATATCACAAAGGATGTGATGAATGTTTGAAGATTCGTTATTTTCCATTTTTCGCGAAATACAGTAGATTTCGTTTTCAGTGTTGTTCAATTCGGACACAATGGCAGACCCGAGGCCGCGGGAGGTGCCGGTGATGATGTAGATATTTTTCATTGGGTGAAAATATGTATTTTAAAGTATCTATAAAATACACTTTTCAACGAAAAATCAAAACTTTATAAAGTTCTTAAAATTTGCAATTCATTATAAAGTTTCGAAAACGGGAAATTAGTCTTTGGGAAGAAAAAGGAGTAGCACCCATGCGCTACTCCCGTCAGTTTTAATTTTAGATTAACCAGATCCTAGAGCCTAAGCAATTTCCGCAACATACGCAATTGCTGTATATTCAAGAAAAGATAGGTTCTGATCCATGAAGTCTTTGTTAAACAAGTTTATTCGTAAGTATTGAGCAAAGTCCTTCAGAAGCTGTGTCCTAAACTGCTCAAACCCTATCTGGCAATTTTCCAGAAGTACGCTGACTGGCACCTCTATTTTGGCACTCATCATGTTTAGATTTTCCAGATGTCTGGACCAAAGGCGGTCAACTGCACATTGTATTTCATGCGCAAAGAATTCTTTGGACCATAAGCGGTAATGTAACTTACGAAATTCAATTTCATCCATCAGGACAGTCACCTTCAGTGTTAGGAGTGGCTGTTTCTGCCAACTTCCTTTCTGGATGTAGATTGGCACTGTGTACTCAGTTGTGCCTTTAATTACCTTTATGTGGTTATCCTTTTTCAAGAAGAGACGACACATATCAATAAATTTCATATCAAGTCTGTGCCACTTATCAACATGAACGACATATGACTCATTGTTGTAGAGAAAGTAATCATCCATAGATAAAAGATGAAAGCCTGCTCTCCGTAGATATGAGACCAACATCAGTCCATGACAGGTTAAACTGATAACAAGTCCAAGGGTTACCCAAAAATTAGCATTTGTCAGAGTATCCACACCCGGTGTCATAGTTACTACCCACACCATTAGACCTACCGTTACGATAATCATGTGGGTACAAGATATCAACATAAATTTCAGTGCTTGATCATCATCATGAAATTCTGGTATTACTTTTACCCTCATTAAAACGTAGGCAGATCCCAGAGCAAGCATTACTGAGCCCAGGAAAGATCCAATAAATAATAATGCCATGTAAAATACTGGATTCATAATTTTATTTTTCCTCACTTTTATTCTTTGTTGTAAATAATATAATACGATATTTATTATATGTCAATGGTAGGCCGCTAAAAAAGTGGTTTGTTGAACACCACCAGTTATTTGAAACTGGTGGTGTTTAATGTGTATTTTTTGTAAAGTTTTTGATTTAAATTTAAATACCTTTATAGTTACCTAAACTTCTCCAGACGCGCCCTGGCGTCATTACCGAGGGGAGTACCTGCAAGTATATCTGCCACTATTTTTAATCCGGGCAAGAGTATCACTGGGAAGCTCAGATTAAAGCGACCAATATCTAATTTTTCAAGCTCAGATAACATCTCGTGAATGTGGTTTGCAGTTCCTTGGTTTGGTTTATAATTTTCCCCTGCAATTTCATGTAATTCATACATTTTGACAAGCTCCGTTAAGAGCTCACCAATTCGCACAAACTCTATGGCCCTCGTAGACATGAATAGGAATACATCTGATTGCTTCATTTTTATTGTCCTTTTTACTTATTTTTTTGTATTTATAATTCAATAACTACTTTATGTCAAATTTACGCACTGCATTTGACTTCTCACCTCATCGTTGTATATTGCAAAAAAAGGAGAAGTATTATGAACAATTTCCAAATTGAAATGCCATTGGATTACACTCCACATCTAAAAACATTTGTCTTTCCAGGTGGAACTCTTCCTCAACGGCATTCGAAATTGGCCGCAGGGTATGACATACATGCGAGATTAATTGTGCACCAAAAACTAAAAGAAAGCAATGATCCGGACACAAGATTGTTGCTCTTTGACTTTGAAAATGAACCAAGTGAAGAACAAAAGCAACACCTAAATGGAATAATAGAAAGAGACCTGCAAACTGGTGAGTATGTATATTACATTCCGCCCATGAGTATGTGTTTTGTGGCAATAGGTTTCGCTATGGAAATGCCATTTCCGCTTTTTTACTTCATTGTATCTAAAAGCGGATTGTCAATTATAAAACTGGTGGGAATCAATCATTCACCAAGTACCATAGATGCAGACTTCCGAGGTGAACCCGGAGCACTTATCTACAATGAAGGATTAGAGCCCTTTGCACTGAGACAAAATGACCGTATAGCGCAAATCATTTTCCTCTATGCAGTCATGCCAATATTTGATCAGGTTGAATCAATTGAAGAACTCAGTATCACCACTCGTGGAACAAATGGTCTTGGATCAACAGGTACATAGAATATGTGTACCTCATCATCGCAGCAATTCACCATGAATTGCTGCCTTATCTTTGTATAAAATATTTTTCCTCCACAAAACTTGTCTCAATACTCCCACTAATGTATACATATACTCGAATAAAATATTCCATACTTATGAAAAAGGAAAAAGCCCTCATTGCACTCCTACTAGCAGGAAGTGACATCACTATCAACGGTAACAAACCTCACGATCCGCATATAAAAAACGATGCGTTTTATTCTCGGGCATTGGCTCAGGGGTCGCTCGGTATCGGTGAATCATACATGGACGGATGGTGGGATGTTCCTCATTTAGATGAATTTTTCTATAAAATTTTTACTGCAAACATCAATGATCGCTTTACAAATAATTTTAAATTACTCCTGGGAGTTGCAAAAAGTATGATTGTCAACACAAGCAGAAGGGCAAAAGCCTTTGAAGTCGGTCAAAAACATTATGATATCGGCAATGCACTCTATGAACTCATGCTCGGGGACCCGATGTGCTACACTTGCGGATACTGGAAAGATGCGAAAAATTTGCATGAGGCACAGATAGCAAAAATGGATTTAATCTGCAAAAAAGTGGGAATGAAGCCCGGCCAAAGAATCCTCGATATCGGATCAGGTTGGGGGACGTTTATGGCCTATGCCGCTGAGCATTATGGGGTTTCAGCTGTGGGAGTCACCGTTTCAAAAGAGCAGAAGGCTTTAGCAGACGCAAAGTACAGCCACCTCCCTATTGAAACACGGCTTGTGGATTATCGGGATCTTGATGAGCAATTTGATCATATTATTTCCATCGGGATGTTTGAACATGTAGGATATAAAAATTACCGGACGTATATGGAGATGGCTCGCAGATGTCTCAAAGATGATGGTATATTTTTGCTTCATACCATCGGGAAAAATTATCACAGCCGTATAACAGATCCTTGGATAGACAAATATATTTTTCCGAATTCATTGATACCGTCTGAAAAACAAGTAATTACTGCTTCAGAAGGATTATTTGTCATGGAGGATTGGCATAATTTCGGACCGGATTATGATAAAACATTGATGGCCTGGTTTGCAAATTTTGATGCACACTGGGACACACTCAAGTCTGAGTATGACGAAAGATTTTACAGGATGTGGAAGTTTTATTTACTTTCATGTGCGGCCTCATTTCGTGCCCGCAAATTGCAGTTATGGCAGATTGTGTTTTCTAAAAATGGAGTCAAGGATGGATATGAGAGTGTGAGATAGAGCTTCAAATATTTTTTATTAAAACTCATGCACCTCTTCGCCACCTGCGCATTTGGACTGGAGAAACTGGTCCAAAACGAACTCAAACAATTAGGGTACAAAATACTTTTGACTGAAGACGGGAGGGTGACATTTGAAGGTGATGAACTCGCTATTGTCCGTTCAAACCTCTGGCTCCGTACTGCAGGTCGAGTTCATATAAAAATGGGTGAGTGTCATGCGATGACATTTGATGAGCTTTTTGATTATGTCACAGCACTTCCTTGGGAGAAATATATTCAGAAAAATGACATGTTCCCGATCGCGGCAAGCTCTGCGAAATCTGTTCTTCATAGTGAATCAGCTTTGCAAAGTATTGTGAAAAAAGCTGTGGTGAAGAGACTTCAGGGGATTTATTCTATCAATCAACTTCCGGAGGATTCTGCCTCGAAGTATCATATTCATGTACATTTCAACAAGGACCACTGCGTGATTTCGATTGATACTTCAGGAGATAGTTTGCATAAACGAGGATATCGATCACGAGCGAACCTTGCACCGATGAAAGAGTCACTTGCATCTGCATTAGTTATTCTTTCCGGGTGGAAGGGTGAGACTACACTATTGGACCCGTTCTGCGGGAGCGGAACGATTTTGATTGAGGCGGCGATGATTGCACTGCATATTGCTCCGGGATTGAAGCGAAATTTTGCTTGGCAATCGTGGCCTTGGATTGAGTCGAGTGATATTCAAAAAGCGTATGAGGAGGCTAGGAATGCACAAGTGAAGAAACCTCTGGTTTTAATTGGTTATGACATTGATCCGGAGGTTATTGGTATTGCAAAACATAATGCAAAACTCGCAGGAGTGGAGGGAATAAAATTTATTCACAAAGATTTCCGGGATATTGATTTTTTGGAGCATCAGAACGTAACTTTCATTACTAACCCGCCATATGGAGAGAGACTTGAGGAAATAGAGCATGTGAAGCAGTTGTATGTAGAACTTGGAAAAAAGTTTAACGAAGCTGTTCATTCTTCCCTTTTTCTTATTACCCCAGTAGAAGAGTTTCCACAATTGATCAAAAGAAAAGAGACAAGAAATAGAAAGCTTTATAACGGGAAAATTAAGTGTTATTTATATTCGTTTGTGGGGGAATAAATATTGACGATTTTTTTTTTGCTACTCTACAGTTAGACCATCTCAGACGAATAAGTTATGAGACAGGTATGTCGTGAGGCATACTAATTTGTAGAAAGGCCATGCTGTAAGGTGTGGCTTTTTGAATTACCAATTCTTTGGGCAAAAACTATTACCTACTTTATTCGGCAGTAAAGATTTGGCTAATACATTTGTATTTAAATATTTGAGATGGTGATCTGCATGTCTGCTTAACTGTACTGCAGTTTTACATTTAGAATTCTTGTGTTTTGGTGTAATGAGAACAATCTTTTTTCCTGTCTTTTTTGCTATTCCTATTGCTCTCTCCAAATCACTGTCATTTGAAATTAGCACAACACAGTCAAATGCTAATGTATGGCAATCATTTACTATTTCAACCGCAATATTTACGTCTGTACATTTTTCCTCTGAGGCAATTCCATGTACTATATCTGGAGGCGGATTAAGATGTCTGATTGTAACATTTTTTTCTCTAAAATATCCGTAAATGCACTCAAAATATGGTATAGTCTTATACAACGCATTGATATACGTCGTTTGATTTTTACGTCTCAATACATCAGTTACATGAGCAGTAAAATACTTGAGACAAATGATTTCATTTTTCGTCAGTAAATTTTTCACAAGGGCATCGAAATTTAGCCATTTATATGAAGTATTTTTTAGTACTCCATAATACAAATTGAAACCATCCACATACACAATTGTTTTATATTTTTTCATATCAAAAAAGTTAATATCAACCAAGTATGTGGCGATATTTTATAAAATGAAAGAAGAAAAAATCGATTCTGTTGTTAGATTATTACTACAGTACTCAGATTAGGCGATGCAAAAGGAAACTAGGAAAAAATTATGAATTTTTTAATACACTTTTTATCGCCCCATTCAATCCCTGATACTCCTCCTCGACCATCACATAATCAAATACCTCTTCTAAGACTGGTAATTTTTCTTTTTCCTGTGGATCTAAAAATCCGATCTTCACTACCTTTTTTGCATCAAATCCCTCCACCATCTTCACATCTCCGGTACTGTTACCAAGTAATAACACATTCGGTCGATCTTTGACCTCACTATAAATTTCCGCAAAGTCTTGTATTACTGTTTCATCCTTATTGAGAGAATGTATTAACGGCTCTTGAAAGCCAATAGCATTGCCATTTTCGTCCCAATGAAACTTATTGCTTATGTAATGCATGTTCGGAAAATCAACTCTTTTGTCTGCGCAAAATAGCTGAATAGCTTCACCTGTTCCAGAAGCAGACATAATCACCACCGGAATATCGGCTTCGTGCATGAGTTGAAGAAACTCCACAGCTCCTTCCCTAAATTGGATATGATCAGACTTTGATAGTTTTTCTATATGCTCAAACTTAAGCCCGGACGCTATGAGTAATTTTTTATGTTTTGTCCACCACTCTACCATCTTGGCTTTTCGTACTTCAAGAGGAAGGGTCATGTCCCATTCATAAGGGCGATATGTGTTCGCGAGGTCGTGTGCGGCCGCCTGGTATTCAGGGGAAAGATATCCCGGATGATCTCTCAGGACAGAGATGAGTGCCGGAACTTTTTTGTCACCGTTATAATCCCTTGTTAATGTTCCATCAAAATCCGCAAGGACATGGACGTTATTCGGGCCGTCTGCGAAGAGGGACTGAATGTCAGAGTTGAGATTTTTCATAGTAATATTTTATAGTAAAAACATGCAATACAATTTGTTCTTTTGCAAGTTTTAATTCCACCCTCTCTCCGAGAGCTCCGCATGATCATACCCCAAGTAATGCCCTATCTCATGCATCAGCGTTTTTTTCGTGAGTTTTCGAAGTATTTCTTCATCTCCATTTGAATGCTCATACAGCGGCTTTGCGTATAAAATAATATCAGAAGGTGCAGCTTCAACTGAGCTCCCGGTATCAAGAGGTAATCCAAAGTAATCTCCATATCGATCATGCTCTGGACTGTCCCAATGTACGCGGATGGGAATAGAGTTGATAATTTCTAAAAATTCCGGCGTTGCTTTGTGGCGGAGCTCGGTCATGAGTGAGGCGAGAATATGCTCGACTCTCTGTTGGTGATGTTGGTTGTTCATGATGTTTTCAAATGTTATTACTCGTTGAGTATATCATTTTTTTCAAACATGAAAATGGAGCGCCTTTCGGCGCCCCGTGGTTAGAAGTTGATGAAACTTCTTATCCATAATTGGTTTGTCGTACCAAATAAGTACGATATCATGATTCTGTTTTTGTTCCCCACCGGGAAAATATAGTGAGGGCCGATTGCAAATGTATTTTCTACTGGAGAAAATACATCCTCCGTTTCGATACCTATCTGACCCAATCCCAGTGGTAAATCATAGTCCAGTTGTGAGTACACATGCAACTCTGACTTCTGGATATTACTTTCAAGCAATATCCATTCCAAATCGCTCCAAGAACTTATAGGAAGCCCAATCAGGTTTTGGAATGATATAAATATATCTCCGTCAAAGATAGGAGAAACAACATTATTGGTCCAATCAAATCCAATATGTGTTTCAATTCCCCAACTTTCTCCCTCAAATGTGGTACCAACCAATGCAACGATCTGTCTCGGATCAGTGGTTACGCTAGGAAGTATAATCCACTCTGAGAACCCGAACGGTACATCCTGCATTTTCTGATTCCCATGCAAGAATATTCGCATGCCATAGGGGGCGGTAGTATTTATTTTTTCCTGTGCCAGAGATGGTATTGCCATCATAAGTAGGAAAAATATGGGATAGGAAATTATCCAAACTTTTTTCATTATTATTCTCCTTTTTATTTTGCATGCAGGATAATTATTTTTGGAAATATAACAAATGATAATTTGAAAGGAACCCCGTTTGACGGGGCTCCAATGTTAATCAGTGAGACCAAGTAGGTAGAGCAGATCGAATACTCTTCTAAAAAGATATTTGAATCTACTACGCAGGATTTGATCCATGAAGGCTGATGTTATTTCAGCTTCGTATACTTTTAATTTTAGGCTTTCAAGTACATAATTATCTGCTTGGACAATGGCAACTGATCTGTGATGACCATCAACCAACACACGACGAGTTTTGTCATGAAGGACAATGAGAGTCATCTCTTTCCCTAAGGATTTTTTGATGTCCTCAATCCGACCATGATTCTTTAGTTCTGCATGAGATTTAATCCCTGCAAAACGCCAGACTTGACCAGGGGGAGAGAATTTTCTCCACCAAGTCAGTTGATTAGGAAAAGTAGTTTCCAAATATGACTTGGCATTGATATATTCTCGTACCTTCCATTGCAATTTCGGCAAAGCAAGGGCACGAATATAACTTGAACGCCATTGTCTCCAGGATTTAAACCCCTTCTTTTCCCAGAATTGTTTGTAATATTTGATTTCACTTTTTTCCCAAGTCAACTCTATTTGTTTCCAGTTCACTAATTCTTTTGTGTCCATGGTGCCTCCCTTCTTTTCTTTTTTTGAATATATTAGATACTATTCTTGTTTTGTCTATAATTTTGTTAATGTGAGTTGAATGATTTTAACCACTGTGTTTGCGTCCACCTTTTGATTATAATACTTCGTATATGTTGCATACATTTCTTGGTCAGAAGAAAACTTTCCATTCCCCTCCCAATCCTCATCAGTTAAAGTACCTAGTGTTTTTTCGTAGACCACATTTATTATAGCTTTTGCAAATTCCTCCTGAGTTTCCCACACAACCAATGAAACCTCATCATTCACTGAGATGTCCTTGTCATCAAATAATCTCCATGTTGTAGTTTTCTCTCCTGATAGTACTTGTTCACACAGATGTTTTCTAAATTTGAGGGTTTTCATCGAAGATAAAATTGCTACTTAAAATTGTGTATGTATTTTTTACATAGAAAGTGTTTTTTTGCAAGAAAGGTTTTGTAATATTGGAGTTTTGGGGTATGAATAGAAAAAAGGAAGACACCAATGACTATAAAAATTTCTGAAACTAGAAGTGACGGCCACAAAATTACAATTTTTGAAGGAGTAGTAGAAATCGCACATGCATATTTATACATATTGTATAATGACCTTCATGATCAGCCGTTTGGATTTCTTGAAGATGTGTTTGTTCTAGAAGCATATCGAGGAAAAGGATATGCTAAAGAGCTTATAAAGCAAATATTCACTCTCGCAAAGGAGCGGCGTTGCTACAAAATCGTTGCGACGAGCAGGTACAAAAGGAAACTCGTACATCGGCTATATTCTAAACTTGGATTTACAACAGTCGGAAAAGAATTCCGAATAGATCTGTTAATTTAATTGCATTGCAAAATATAATCAGTATATTGCAAACGTAACCCTTTCAAGTAGGAGGCTCACCTCCTACTTTATTTTTACACAAATATTACAAAGTGGATGCACAATAAAATTCTTATTCAACTCTCAAAAAATACCCTCTACAGCTTTTAGTATTACAAGTGCATGAGACGTTCACACCACCTTTTTCTGTGAGATTATAATCACAAGTGAGTTCTTCCCCTGGGGAAATATCACTTATAGCTTCTAAGAAAACTTCATCTCCAATGGACAGTATCATATTTGGCTCACAGGAATGATTCACCCAATTAAGTACATCAGGATCATCTACGTATTTCCCTTCTGCGATTTTCGCACAACGCATTTTTGATATTGGAGACAATAATAATAGAGGAACTTTGTATAAGACACTTCCTTTCTTGCAAACAGTATCTGAGAAAATACCAATCCCATGAATATTACTCTTTCCTTTGATTAACATATTTTTGATATTTCTAGAATTTTCTAAGTCTACCTTTTCTGAAACACTATCCCATACAAATCATGCTGCTTATCAATAGCTATTTTTTCTTTTTGGATCAAAATAAATCCCTCTAATAGAACAATCTCAATAATTTCCTCCGGTGAAATAGGGTCAATCACAGACATGATGTCATTTGTATGATCATCAATTTCTTCACTTTTAGGTGTAATAAACGGATATTCCTCAATAAAAATTAGATAGCCATTCACATTGAGGAGTTCATTCCATCTACGAATTGCCTTTGTCCTTTTATCCTTCAAGTAAAAGAAGAGGTTGGAACAAATAACTGTATCAAGAGTCTCCGGCAAATGATTTTGTAATGTAACTGCATCGTCATTTGAAAATTGAACACTTGGATTTTTCTTCTTTGCCATTTTCAACATTTCTACTGAGAAATCATTTCCAAATTTCTGTTCTACAGACTTTATTTCAGAAAGAAGAAATCCCGGACCACAGGCGACATCGAGGATATTTCCTTGCAAATATGTTTCCAATTTCTGTGCAATTTCTGTGCAATTTCTGCCTGCGCAGCATAATGACCTGTTTCACGCATATGATTATCATACTCGGAAGCACATTCCTCATAAACATCATGTGTCTTATTTTTTTGGTTGAAATGTATAAATTTTACATTGTTACTTCCAGATGAAACACTGAGATGTAATTCCTTTTCTACGCCAAATGGCACCATGACTACTTCAAAATATTCGCGCAGATCCTGAAGAATGAAATGAAAAAAATCTGCAGCCACACTGTTTTCAGCTTTCTGACAGTCAAGGTGAGCAAATGGTACAAGTATTATTTTTTTCTTTTCCTTGTTCTGTCTTTTCACTGCCTGTCGAAATTTCCTTCTAACAAATGTATTATCACCGACTTCAACATGACAGAAATACACTAATCCAGTATGTTGTTCATTTTTCTTCCATGCAAATTCTCCTGCAAAGTAAAGCACCCTCATATTTAGACCCTTAACATATACATATAGATAATAGCAAATTGAAATGTATTGTGAATTATTTTTCTAAACTAACTTATAAAACTTATTGACTTTGATAGTCGACACAGTAAAATCACTTCAGTCCATAAGCCCATCTCAAACAATATTTTGTTATGAGACAGACCGTATCGCGAGGTATGGTCTTTCAGTTGTTCCAATGTACAGGACAATTATATTTCCCGACAGATTTTGGTAGCAATGAATCTTTGAGAGTATGTGGATGTATTCTGGGATAGTGATGATCTGCGTTTACAACTAATAATCTTGCTGCCTTTGATTTTGAATTTTTAAACAAAGGAGTAATAAGTACAATCTTTTTTCCATTTTCTTTTGCAATAATTAAAGCCCTTTCCAAATCACTATCATTTGAAACAAGAACTACACAGTCAAAGTCTCTCAAACAACTGTCCTTCACAATCTCTACTGCAATATTTACATCAGTACCCTTCTCTTCTGAGACAGTACCTCTAACATTTTCTGGGGGAGGATTGAGATTTCGCATCTCAACTTGTTTTACTTTGAAATGTCCTTGAATACACTCAAAATATGGGATGGTAGTCTTTAAAGTCTCTATATAATTCTTCTGATTTTTGAGTCTATTTTTTCCAGTTACAGGCGCGGTAAAATACTTAATCCCAATGATCTCATTCTGCGTCAGTAAATTTTTTACCATCAAATCTATATTAAGCCATTTGTATGGAGTATTTTTAAGAACACCATAGTACAAATTAAACCCATCGACATACACTATTGTCTTGTACTTTTTCATTTTAAAAAAATAAATATCGATCAAGTATGGAACGATACTTTAAAAAATGAAAGAAGAAAGAGTCCGGAGTGCTGTTATATTTTTACAACAGGAGCGGGGATAAGAAAAAAACCCCAGGACAATAAATTGCGAAGGGGCGGACGGGGTGAGAATAAATTCTCAATTACCCGTAATTGAGCCGATGATAAGCTGTCCTCCATATAGGAGGAAAACTAAAATAAATAGAAACATTCCCACATCCCCAACGGGATCAAATGTTGAGGCTGATTGTTCTTCTTTATTTTGCATATTTTTTTCCTTCATTTTTATTTGCCCAATTGTACACAAATTTTTCAATCCATCAAGCTTATTTTAACCTTTACCAAAGCTAAAAAATCTATATATTGACATTATATAGATATATACTATAATGTCACATTAAATTTATATGACAACTATAAGATGAGTCTAAATATTTCACCTCTCAATCAAGAAAAAACTGCAAGTCGAACAAACTTATCTCAACTTCTTAAAGCCCTCATAAACAGTTCGATCAGCGCCTTTGTGCTAACCGGATGCGGACCAAATCCAGAAATGGTAAATATGGCTCGTTACCAGGATTTTTTGAATCAAAAAATCACAGGAAATCAGAAAGCTAATGATTTAAAATTTCAGGAACTTCAAGCGAAAACTAAAGTTCTTGAATCAAGACTGCAAAAAACAGAAGAGCGCATTAAAGTGATGAATACAATTCTTGAGTTTATACGAACAGATGTTAATGATCTCGTGAGCAAAGTGAATGTTAACATTGTTGATATTTTTACACTGTATCTTGCCGAAAAAGAATTAGATAAGAAAATTATAGCTCAAACTTCGAAGCAGGATGCCTCGGTTGAAGAAATCAACAAACAATTGAACACACTTCATGAAAATCTCAAAGCTATTTCCGGAACAATGGAAACTTCTGGGAAAAATAGTGAGGCCCAGCAAGCACTTATTGATGAGGCAAAAGCTCAAATCAAGGCGCTTACTGTAAGGTTAGATGAGCTAACTCAAACACCAACGCCAGAAGATACTCCTCCACTAGATCAACCTCCGGCAGATCTGCCTCCTGAATTACCACCGGAGCCACCTTTCATGCCTGAGCCGGAATTTAATATAGATCAAAAATAGGAATAATATGTACATTAAATAGCTCCCCAACACTAAAGTGAATGGGGAGATTTTTTCAACTACTATTTCACCACATGTAGTTGAAATGATGATGATACTGTATGAAAGATGGCAGATACGCCATCAACCCCAAGGTTATAATAGCAACCAGTATCAATATCTCTTGTGAGGTAAACTCACTTTTTTCTTCTTTTTTATTTTGATCTAATTTTTCCACTTTTTATTTCCTTTTTTTGTTTCTTATTTTATGTAGCACATTTTAGTTATAATCATGGTTTTGTCAATACCTTCCACACTATACCTCCTTGCAATTTCTCACGACTCAATATAAAAATTGTTTCGTAATATAAAATATTTGATGATTGAAGAAGAAAAAAAAGAAATAATAGAGCCAGAAGAACTCATGTTTGGAAAACATTTCCAAATGACGATACGCATAGCGCTCATCAATATAGGAACACTCGTGATCATAGGAGGACTCGGATTGTACCTTGATACATTACTTAATACAAAACCACTCTTCCTCATCATAGGCGCACTTTCCGCCTTTGTGGTAGGACAAATACTTGTCATTAAGACCATCAAATTACTTACTGGAACCAAAAAATAATAAATAGAAATAATGGAACACATTAAACTTGGCTCGGATATCATCTTTTCCCTCTGGGGAATCCCATTTACCAATTCAGTTTTGGCGGGATTTTTATGTTCAGCAATCTTGATCATCTTCGCAATTTTTATGCGAGTTGGAGCGGGGATTATACCTACCAGGAGGCAAGTCGCATTTGAGGCGCTCGTTGGTGTTTTCCAAGGAGGCATTACTTCAGCTTTTGGCAATGAAAAAAGAGGTATAATCATGACATATATTTTCCTTACAGTTTTCTTGTTTCTCTTTGTTGCAAATCAATTCTTTGTATTTCCTATCATCAATCAACTCGTTATTGATATGAAAGAACATGGAGAAGTTGCCCTCTTTCGCATGCCTACGACTGATTTAAGTTTACCGATCACCCTGGCATTGGCACTTATACTGGGAGGTCATTTCTGGGCATTTATTACTCATCCACTACGATATCTTGGTCATTTTATTAAAGTCAAAGGCATCTTTACACTCAAAAGTTTTGGTGAACTCCCAATCGCTTTTGTGGAATTTTTCTTAGGATTCATTGAAATTATTGGAGAAGCCGCTAAAGTAGTTTCACTCTCCGCAAGGCTCTTTGGAAATCTCTTTGCAGGAGAAGTAATGTACATTGTTATCTCCGGAATAATAGCATATATAGCCCCGATACCAATTGTAGTCCTCGCCTTACTTACTGGACTCGTTCAAGCATTTGTGTTTGTAACGCTTTCATATCAATTTATGGGGAGCATGGTATCTTCAGTTGACTCACATCATCACGCATAATATTTATTTTTTCTTTTTAATTTTATGGACATCGAAGCAGTCAAAGTTTTAGCAGCAGCACTTTGTATGGGAATAGGAACCGTCGGACCTGCACTTGCAGAAGGAATGATCGCAACAAAAGCTATGGAATCTATGGGTCGAAACCCGGCTGAATCCGGACAATTGTTCTCTAAAATGATTGTCGCTATGGCGATTACCGAATCATCAGCAATCTTTGCCCTTTTGATCTCACTTATAATTCTCTTTGTTGTGTAACATGGGAGCACTTGATAGTCTTGGTATAAATCTTTGGTCAATTCTAATTCACTTTGTGAATATTTTCAGTTTAGTGATTATTCTCACGCTCGTTTTGTTTAAACCGCTTATGGGGTTTATGAATGATCGAAAGAAAAAAATTACTGATTCTATTAACGAAATAGAATTTCTCAAAACAGAATTCGATGAAAAATTGAAAAGTATGAAATCAGAGCGAGAAACACTTGTGCATAATTTCCAGGAACAAATGGATAAAGGTCAAAAAGAGTTATCTGAGCAAAAAGCAATTCTCATTTCTGAAATGCAAATCACAAGAGAGAAATTGATTGAGGAAACTCAAAAGGAATTACAAACGCAAAAAGACAAGTTAGTAGAAAATGTGCAAAAAGATGTGCTCTCTGCAATGCAGAAAATTGTTCTCACCGTGCTTAAGGCACAAATGAATGAAGGAACAATATCGCAGAGTATTGAAGATCAATGGAAGAAACATTTGACTCATCACTCGTAATAATGACGCATCTTTTTGTAGCAATATTACAGGATATAAGTGAGTACTTCAGATCTGGAAGTGCTTTGCCGGAGTCATTACAGATCTGGGCAAAAAAAGAGAATCTTGAAGATTTGAAGTTAGGAACATTGGAATTACTTTCCCTCTCTCAAGGAAAAAATATCAAATGTACTTCACTTCTCTCAAAAGCAGTAGCAAAAATGATCTGCAAGGAATTAACTACTCCTGATGATCTCCCTAAGGGAAATATCGCAGATTATGTTTATTGGCTTAAAAAGACATATACGCTTAGGTCGCAAGAAACGATTTTGATACGTGCATTAAATCAACTTGAGCCTCATGCCCCACTGATTATTGTCGAAGCGCCGATGACACTAACTGAGAAACAGAAATCTATGTTTCGACATGATATATCAACAAAAGAAGAATATGCATTTGTCAGATTTCGAACTAATAGCGAACTCATAGGAGGGATACGAGTGTACCATAATGGAATACTTTCTGAACATTCACTCAGATCTGAACTTGATACAATATTTTCCAATCTTTATCTCAACGTTTAATTTTACAAAGGTATGGCTGAAACAATTTTACATTTTTTAGACTCACTCGAATCTGCACTTGCAGAAGGTACTTCTAACAAAGGTATTGCAAAAGAAGGACTAGGAGTAATTAACTCATATAAAGACGGAGTAATTGATATACGAGGGCTTGGGGAGTTGAAGATGAATGAAATCGTTATGATTGAAGAAGCTGATGCTGAGGCACTTGTACTCAACCTTGAGCAAACTGGAGCGATGGCTCTTGTACTTCAAACCGGAAAGGATATTAAAGAAGGTCAATTTGTGAAAGCGACCGGGACGATGCTCTCCGTGCCCGTTGGTGATGATATTATTGGACGTATTATTGATCCGCTAGGTAAATCACTTGATGGAAAACCAGCAATCAAATCAACAAAAGAATATCCAGTAGAGAAAATCGCACCTGGAGTAATCGCACGTAAATCCGTGAGTGAACCGGTACAAACCGGTATAGTTGCGATTGACGCATTGATTCCGATAGGACGAGGTCAGAGGGAGCTCATCATTGGTGACCGTCAAACCGGTAAAACGACGATTGCTATTGATACGATATTGAACCAAAAAGGTAAAAATATGATTTGTATTTATGTATCGGTTGGACAACGAGAATCCAAACTTGGGCAGGTAGTACAAATCCTCAAAGATAAAGGAGCTATGGATTATACGATCATTGTTTCTGCGAGTGCTTCGTCATCTGCAGTACTGCAATATTTAGCGCCGATGTCAGGAACTGCCGTTGCAGAATATTTCATGGATCAGGGGAAAGATGTTTTGATCGTCTATGATGACCTCTCCAAACAAGCTGTTGCTTACCGAGAAATGTCACTTTTGTTACGACGTCCTCCGGGACGAGAAGCGTATCCGGGTGATGTATTTTATCTGCACAGTCGTTTGCTTGAGCGATCAGCACGATTAAATGATAAAAACGGTGGAGGATCAATCACTGCCCTACCGATCATCGAGACACAGGCGGCGGACGTTGCGGCGTATATCCCGACCAATGTGATCTCTATTACAGATGGTCAAATTTTCTTGGAGACAGATTTATTTAACAAAGGTATTCGTCCAGCGATAAATGTTGGTGTCTCCGTATCCCGAGTTGGAGGTGCCGCTCAAACCAAACTTATAAAAAAGGTTTCCGGAGATGCGAAGCTAAGATTGACGCAGTATTATGAGCTTGAAGCATTTTCACAATTTGCTTCAGATTTGGATTCTGCGACAAAAGAGCAGTTAACGCGAGGACGAAGAGTGGTTGAGTCATTGAAGCAAAAGCAAAATAAACCGTATGAACTTTGGGAAGAAGCAGTAGTGATCATCGCCGCATCCAAAGGGTATTTGGATAACACTCCAGTCGAAAATGTACTTGGGAAATTTAAAGATATTTTGTCAGAAATGAGTATGAACCATAAAGATCTCGTTGAAAAAATGATGAAAGAACAAGCATATACGGATGAAATTGCTGAGTCTCTGACTGGGGTTTTAGAGAAATTTTTTAAGAATGAATAATACTTAATGGCATCTTTACTTGAAATCAGAAAGAAGATCGCGAGCGTGAAGAATACAAAAAAAATCACCAAAGCGATGCAACTCGTCTCCACAAGCAAAATGAAACATTTTCAAGAGCTTGCGATGGCTTCTAAAAACTATATTCAATTGTTATTGGAAGTGCTTGGAAAAACGTTAAATTCTGAAGAAGAGAGTAATTTTACAACCAAGAGAGAAAAAGGAAAAAAATTGTTTATTTTGTATTCATCAGACAAAGGACTTTGCGGAAGTATGAACAATCATCTTTTCAAAGGTTTGATCAATGCAGACGCGTGGATGCACACTCCTGCAGCAGAGCGTGAACTCATCACCATCGGGAAAAAGGCTTCGGATATGGCTCGAATTGCCGGAATTGAATGCTTACTCGAGTGGAAATATTTACCGGAAAAATTTGAGATGACTGATGTGATCGCAATGATCGCAGAAATAGTAGAGATCTGGGAGAGTGAGAGCGTATGTGAAATATATTTTGTGGTTCCGTATTTCAAAAATGCGTTTACCTTTTATCCGAAATGCAAAAGAGTTCTTCCTTTTGATGCTGAGATGGCGAAGGAATATTCAAAAGCTGGAGCTGATGATGAAGTAATTGCTACTAAAGAATCAAGCGGATACATGTTTTACGAGCCTGATTTGATGCGAGTCAAAGACGTCCTCTACACACAAATAATCACCGGCATCTTTGCAGAATCCCTCAACCAACTCAAAGCGACTGAATACTCAAGCCGTATGATGGCCATGCAAAACGCGACCGAATCAGCGCAAAAAATGATCGAATCCAAAACACTTGTTTATAATAAAATCCGGCAACAGATGATCACTCAGCAAATCTCTGAGATCGTGAACGCCGCTGAAGCAATTCTTTAACCTTACTGTATTTATGACCACTCACACTCATCCAAAAGGAAAAATCGTCCGTATCATCGGAGTTGTCGTCGACGTTTCGTTTGATGATCACATACCAAGTACATATAGCGCCCTCAAAGTCGGGGATATCACGCTCGAAGTGCAGGCGCATATGGGAGAAGGTATTGTGCGGTGTATTTCCATGACAACTACAGACGGAATGCATATCGGACAGGAGGCGATGGATACTATGAGCCCGATCATGGCCCCGGTTGGGAGTGCAGTTTTAGGAAGAGTGTTTAATGTCACAGGAGATCCGATTGATGAAGGAGAACCATTGCCGGCTAATGTGGAATACCGAGCAATCCATCAAAGTGCACCGACACTTATTGAACAAAGCGGAACGGTGGAAACTTTAGAAACAGGAATCAAAGTAATTGACCTTCTCTGCCCTTTTACCAAGGGAGGAAAAGTTGCCTTGTTCGGAGGAGCAGGAGTAGGAAAAACTGTGATCATCCAAGAGCTCATCCACAACATCGCGATGAAACACGGAGGATACTCAGTATTCGCAGGAGTGGGAGAGCGAAGTCGTGAAGGAAATGACCTTATTGCTGAAATGAAAGAAGGAGGCGTGATCGACAAACTCGCAATGGTGTTCGGGCAGATGAATGAACCGCCTGGAGCACGTCTCCGAGTAGCATTTACAGGCCTTGCAATGGCAGAGAAATTCCGAGATGAAGGACGAGATATTTTGATGTTTATTGATAATATTTTTAGGTTTACGCAGGCAGGAGCCGAGGTTTCTGCTTTGCTCGGGCGTTTGCCTTCAGCGGTGGGTTACCAGCCGACTTTGGCGAGTGACATGGGAGCGCTTCAAGAGCGCATTACTTCCACAAAAACAGGATCTATCACATCTGTTCAGGCGGTATATGTACCTGCAGATGACTTGACTGACCCGGCTCCAGCAACCACATTCCAGCATTTGGATGCGACGGTGGTTCTCTCTCGGCAACTTGCGTCCATCGGTATTTATCCTGCAGTTGATCCGCTTGACTCGAACTCTGTCGCTTTGAAGCCGGAGATCGTGGGAGAAGATCATTACTGGGTCGCATCACAGGTTCGAGAAGTGCTTCAGAGATACAAAGAGCTCCAAGATGTCATCGCGATCTTGGGTATGGAAGAGCTTTCTGAGCAAGATAAATCCACCGTGTTCCGAGCTCGAAAGATCCAGAAATTTTTGTCTCAGAGTTTCCACGTGGCGGAGCAATTTACCGGGAACCCGGGAGTGTACGTCAAAGTTGCGGATACGGTTGCATCATTTAAAGAAATCTTGGAAGGAAAATGTGATAATATTGCGGAGGATCATTTTTATATGGCAGGATCGCTGGATGATGTGCGTGATCGGCATCATAAGGCGATGGCTGCGAAATAATATTTTATGAAAAAAATATGAGTAGGACATTTCATATACAGGTGGTTTCTCCGAAAGGGATTGCGTTTACAGGCGAGTCTGACTGCGTCACTCTTGAAACGGAGCAAGGAATCATGCAGATCAAGCCTGGTCATGCGGACTTGATCGGGACGATTGATTTTACTGAGATCCGCGTGGCTTTGGGAGCGGAGGAAGAGCATTTACTTGGACGGAAAGGTGTTGTGCATGTTGATAACGTGCTTGGAAAAGTGGGGGTGCTTTTGGGGTACGCGAGTCATTACAAGCATGTGAGTTTCGCGACGATGGAAGAGCATTTAAAGCATATTGAGGGGCTTTTGGCTAGTGGGGAGAATTTGAAAGATTTCCATGTGACGTTTTTGAATGAAGAGAGGGTGGCGTTGGAGCAGATGGTGAGGAGGGGGGAATAGAGAAAAAAACAGGCCGTCTGAAAATGACAAGCCTGTTATGGAGAAAACTGATTTCTAAACTACCCCTGTTTTTTATACAAGTCTTCTATCAAAACTTCATTTATTAGAAGCATTTTTAGCCAACTTGTTCTTATGGATCCCTTTAAAGTTTCCGATAAGATTTTTTTAATTTCATACTTGTCGGTGCTGAGGTAGTACTGATAAATAATACTTACTTTTTCTATAACATCTCTGACAAGTTCTTCACTTGCTGATTCAGACATTCGTGTAAGATGTTTAAGTACCTTTGGCAAATCTTCTTCTGCCATTTCAAATTTTTCATTAACATATTTCGATGAAGTTCTGATAATCCAACGTACATTCTTTTTATAAGTTTGTATAGAACTTTCATTTTCTCCACGAATGTATTCGATGCCTACATGTTTATAGATTTCTTCAAAATCAATTTCATTCAAAATTAGTACTCCTACTCTTTTTTTATGAAGAATATCACATAAATAGTATATGTCAAACTTTTAACAGTCTTCTTATGTTTTATATTACATCATAAACGTCTCCAAGAAGTTTTTCACCTTTTTCTTGAGGGTGTCGAAATGTTCGTGAGATGCTGCGATGGCGATGTTGAAATTATAAAAACCTAGAGCATGAGCTTCCCTAAATTCCTCGTGCTCAAAATTATATTCCGGAAATTTTTCTTTAAACCAACTTTGGTATTCTACCAGAGTTTTTTTCTTGTGGACCTTCCCATTCTGATACAAAAAATATAACGTAATTATTAAAGCTAATCTTTTATTTCCGTTAATGAAAAAGTGTCCTTTGTTAATAGATAGAAAAATATACGTAGCTTTTTCATAGACACCCTTGTACCAAGATGATCGAGATTGTTTTAAAACTGCATCTAATTTTTCAATGCCTCGTGAATTAAGGCCATAGTCAGGAGTATCCTCAGCTTTGTTGAACTCAAGCGCTATTTTAAATAATGGAAGACACTCTTCTGTAGTTATATAATGCATAATTATCGGAGTGAAAGAGCTTCTAAAACATCACCAAAATTTCTTCGGATTTTATGAACGCTTTTTTTTCGAAGGGCCATCTCTGCTTTTGCTCGTTCAGCTTTTGATAATCGTTTTTTAAGAGAAACAAGCTTACTGGATTTTCCCTTCTTGATTTGTGCTGTTGCCATTGTTCATTGTTAGAGATTCTGATTTCAAAATACCACCTAAATAATAATCTCAAAAGTCAAAGTTTTCGATTCTGTTAGAAATTTATAACAGCTGATCTACTATTCCACCTCTCCTAGCTATTTCCAAATCAATTTCAATGATTTATAATCCCACATATAGATACCACCCATTACCATGAACCCCATCACCTGGTCAGACTTTGAAAAAGTAGAACTTCGCATCGGCACAATCTTGAGTGCCGAAGATTTCCCTGAGGCAAGAAAGCCTGCATATAAACTCACTATAGATTTTGGTCCTACGATAGGCATCAAAAAATCCAGTGCACAAATTACTGCACATTACTCAAAAGAGGATCTCGTAGGAAAGCAAATCATGGCTGTGACGAATTTCCCACCTAAGCAAGTAGGCCCGTTTATGTCCGAGGTGCTCGTGACCGGGCTTTATGATGCAGAAGGGAACGTGGTTTTAGCTATGCCCGAGAGAGGCGTGGAGAATGGGAGTAGGTTGGTGTAAGAAAGTAGAGAATAGTGAAAGAACTCAGTTAATATCTAACCGAGTTCTTTAATTGTTTATTTCTTATGGCCCTCCACCACATCCACCATATGTACTGAAAGGATAAACTTCCTTGTATGTATATGGATTAGTAGGCTGGATGCTAACTGTTTGAAAGTGACTACCATCTCTCGCCTCAAAGGAGACTTCTACGAGAGTTATAGTTACATGATAGGCAAAATCAGGTCCTGTAGGGTTATAATTACCACAATACTGTAGCACCGTAAATTTCTCAAGATTCACGGTTGGTCTTTCAATTGCTGAAAGAAAAAATTTATTTATACCCTTATTGAGTGAAATCAGCGGTTCCATACCAATTCGAACTCTACCTTTCATCCATTCCCCCTCAATATTCACATTATCGAAAGAATTATTTTTTGACCAAACAAATCCAGTTTCGTCTGAAATAATAAATTCAATCATGTTTGCCCATTTAGATATATCCACGTCTATCAACACATAACCTGCTGAGAATGATCTGGGGACATCCACATCCAATGTTATAAATTTTGTTGGTAATTTGAGGTTACCCTTGTTTACAATGAGTGGAGCTCCGTAGGCACTAACTTTAGTATTTGTCGTTAATTCCTTGTACGTCCCAAATTCCTGATATTTATTAGGGATTGGAAGTTTAGATTTTTCACTGGTAACAATTGTTTTGGCTTCATTAGATTTTAAAACTGATTGAAGCAAACCAAGTTGTTCTGATGTGACACATCCAACTAATGACAATGAAGTCAACATTCCAAAGATCAAAGATTTCTTTAACATTTTTTTATTTCTCTTTTCGTATTATTTTTTCAGTATTAGAGCACAATTATTAATAATTATCAATATTAACTTTAATACAAGGGCATGAGAAAAGTGAAGTACCATGAAACTGTTTAACAGTTTCATGGTACTTTACATCAAATTTTCTCTATCAGCACTTAGCAACAGCATAACTGTAATCCCTACGGATAATCATATCTTTGGGTTCTAAGTTATATGCCTTGTAATACGGAGTTTGAAAATTGACATTTTTGATTTGAATATTGATATATGCCTCTATCACAGAGCCACAACTTTTTGTTTTAAAGCCATTAACAATTGCTCTGACCAACGGCATTGAACCAAGCGTTATGGAGTGACTACCTTTGTTAAAAGATACATTACTCCAGCCTAACGTAGTGAGACTAATTTTACTATCAATCACACTATAGTCTATCTTACCGGATTGATATGACAGCTTTAATTCAACAGATTGTTCCGGCTTGAAATCTTTTTGTAGATAGATAGTGCTCAAACCAAAATAGTTTGATTTCATTTCTAAAGTTATACCCGATAGCTCAACTTTTTCCGGTGTATAAAAACACAACCGGACCAAGTCTTGCTCAGTAGGAGGTTTGGTATGCACAGTTTCATTTGCTTGGAAACCGGGACATAGCCCAACCTTAATTTCATCTGGACGAGGATTATTACTCTTATTGTTCTTAAACTCCTTCTCCAATTGAATTTCTTCATCTGTTGGATGTGAGTTGCCAAATGGCTCTGAAAAAAGATCTTCAGGTGCGACACTTGCTTTTGTCGTAGGTGTACTAGGTTTCACATATGCCCCAATTAATGAAGCTCTTTCGGCTTCGGTACAACCAAAATTTAACATAGACAGCAACATTCCAAAGATCAGAATTCTTTTCATATTTATTTTTCTCGCTTTTCGTATTATTTTTTTATATTAAAGCATATTTTTATATAATTGCAATATCTAGAAAAAATAAGTGACCGGTACAAAGTGTACCAGTCACATTTGGTGAAACATTTTCACACTATTCTGTAAATGTGATATATGTTCTATTCACTACAAAATCTTTTGGCACTACTTTATATTCTTTTCCATACCTTGTATTGAAATAGAGCGCCTCTATTTTGAAATAATGACCGTTATATACCCTTGTTCCAGCCCCCAGTACTTGGAGATCACCCGTATAATGTGGAGTAGCATAGTATATAACTATCTCATGTGTACCTTTTGATTGCAGTACATCCTCTCCCATGGAATAATTTGCAAGTATAAGCCCACCATCAAAGTTATTAAATTTAACTTTTGCATCAAATGAAGTTTTCAACTTTAGATTTTTTCCATCAGATGTAGTTAAAATAGTTTTTTCACCTACATTAATATAGTTTGATCTTAGTGTGGCGTGTATTTCCCTTAATGCCATCTTCTCCGGGAGATTCACTGTCATTTTTATCATTGGCTGAGTGTTTGGTGGGTCACTCGTAATCTCAGTTTCTTTTGAAAAATCTTGAGGTATCTCAACTGTTACTTCATCAGGCCGAGAATTCTTATAACCATTTTTTGAATACTCGTCAGCTAAGCGTTTTTCTTCAGGATCTTTGATATCCTTTTCAAAGATAGAAATCCAACGGACTTTTGGATCCGGCGATTCGCTTTTGCTGAGTGTTGATCCAATTATATTCGTTTGCCCAGCTTGACTACAACCAAAATTTAACATCGACAACAACATTCCAAAGATCACTGTTCTTTTCATATTTATTTTTCTCGCTTTTCATATTATTTTTTTATATTAAAGCATGCTTTTATGCAATTGCAATATAAATGAGATGTCTAGAAATAGTGAAATCCCCCAACCTCTATTTTTACATAGATTCGGGGGATCAAAAGAAGATCAGACTAATAAATGTCGATATTCTTCAATCTTTCAATCGGTATCCCAGTGATATCTGGAATATCAAAATAGAAAGTGTATTTTTTGTTTGCTGGAATAACAATCTTCCATGAACTTTTATCAATCAAATGCATAGAAAAATACGTGATTGGCGTACTTACTCCATCGCCACCTTTTGTAGAAAAATTACCTACTCCCTTAAGGATAAACGTGGTTGATTGATAATCTTTTGGATCACCAACTGTTTTCTCCCAAGTTAATGCTTCTAAAATCTTATTTTCTTCATAATGTTGATCACGCTCCTTGCTCCCATCTATTAATCTGGAACCGCCAAGAGAAAATTCACTAATGGATTTTTCCTTCCCTGTATAAACGGTAAGACGAATTTTTAATCCATTAAGAACTGTTCCTGTTCGCGGAATACTCACGTATTCACTAATTTCCTTTTCACTTTTGAAATCAAACGGATCACCAATTTCTTTAGGCATTTTTTCATTCGCGGGTACTGGGTTTGGAGTTGTGATTGGAGCTGGTGTAGCAACCACTTTTTGAGTGGAAGGTACAATTGGTTGAACAGATAGATTAGTTGAGCAACTTACACAAACTAAAATAGCAAATACACTCGTTAATAATTTCATAAGATTTCTCCAATTTCATTTTTGTTTTTTTATGCCCTCTTTTTACTATAATTTGTAAAAATGTCAATATTTTGCCAACAAAAAAGAGGCTACCTCTTTCAGAAATAGCCCCCTCTCCTTTTTTAACAACTCAGCCTTACTTCCTATACTTCATCAAAATCGTCTTCGCAGCATCTCCATCTTTATTCTTAATCGCATCAAGCAATGCTGCTTTATCCTCATCACTCATTGATGTATCTCGCTGAAGGACATCCTTAAATTTATACTTCTCATCTTTATTCTTCTGCCCCTCCATCGGCGGTTTAATTCCGTACTTATCTAGGATTGCTTTTTCAGCTTCTTTATCTTTCGCTTCATGTGCAGTCTTCAGAGCAGCTTTGTCCTCTTCACTCAGTTCCTTCAATTTACCATCCATCATTCCTCCCATGGGTTTCCCCATGCCCATATCACCTTTCATCATTGGTGGTTTAATACCGTATTTATCCAAGATGGCCTTTTCTGCCGCCATATCCTTTGCCTCATGCGCCGCTTTCAAAGCAGCCTTGTCTTCTTCACTCATGTTCTTTGTGATATCCTCCATCTTCTCTTTCATTTTTTCTCCCATCTCTCCCACACCCTCAGGTTTTTTCATTTTCTCTTTCATACCTTCTACCTTTTGAAACGGTTTCAACAAACCATGCTTCTCCAAAATAGCCATCACCGCATCCATATCCTTCGCATCTCGCGCCGCTTTAAGTGCAGTAATATCCTCAGCTGTGAGTGGCATAGGCATAGACACATTCATATTGCTATGATCTACACCATTATGCGCAAAAGCCATTCCTGTCGCTAAAACTGTTGATAATAATGCTGTCGTAATAATA
>CAYGEY010000007.1:0-40607 GCA_964349065.1 uncultured Candidatus Peribacteria bacterium
CTAGGATCGACTTTTGCCGTAACGAACGTGAAGGCAAGGAGAGCCGGGTACTTTACTTTTTTAAGTATTTAATGAATAAAATTAGTATTTCATCACAACTATTATTTCACTCAAGTAAAAGAAAGCCTCTGGAATAAATCTTTATGATACAATAATACGAAACTAAAACTAATACAAAACCATGTCCCAGCTCAAAAACAAAATGTCAGGCTTTTGGAAAAGCAAAAGCAAGGATGCGCAGAGATCTATTATTGCAATTGCATCTGTTGCAATCATTGGTATGCTCCTGGTGATCTTCCCGAACTCAGCGTATTTTATGGCGAGTATTATTGGTGGAGGAGAGCCTGCACCTTTTGACGGAACGACATCTCCCTTAAAAGAGACTCTTAACTGGGTGAAGCTCTCAAGTACTGATTATACTAACTTTAAAAGCGGAACTCTTACTTACTCAGAAGCCGCAACTGCAGGAAAGAATATTCCGATTCCAAAATATGACACGGATATTTTGAAGAATGATCCGAAGAAACTTGGATGGGCAGGAGAAGATCTAATAAAGAGAAATGTGCTTTTGACGTATGTTACTGCATATATGGGAGATTATACTTCGGGTTCGTCACCGGCGCTTGAAAACACAGGAAGTCACTTAGCGCTCGATATACGTGCGGCAAAAGGAACCCCGGTGTTTGCTATCGCAAATGGTAAGGTCTCTGAAATGAAATTAGATAATGCAAATGGTAATTTGGTGGTGCTAACTATTCCCAATGCACCCTCTTTTGATGATCCAAATACAAAAACAACATACTATGCTAGTTACCTGCACATGGATACGGTTATTGTGCAAAAAGGACAAGTTGTGACAAAAGGTGAGCAAATTGGTACAGTGGGTAGTACCGGTTTAGCAACCACGTATCATCTCCATTTTCAAATTGATAAAGATACAGCCCCGTGGCATCCATACTGGCCGTTTACTTGGGCTGAGGCCGCGGCAAAAGGGTTTGACTTCTTTACTGGTGTAAATGAAGCTCTCGGGCAGGAGAAGGCAATCGCAAATACGATCAATCCGCTTGTGTGGATTTATAAAAATGAAATGACCGTAACTCTTGCAAATACAACGACAACGACTCCACCTACCATACCTGTGATAGAAAATCCTGTTGTAGCTCTTGAGTTAACAACGTCAAATGAGTCTCTTGTGGATGGTCAAACTGCAGATATTTTGATCTCAGCACTAAACAAGGAAGGTAACATTGTCGCAGATTATAACAAAGACATAACTATTTCGTCTGATATTGAAATGAGTGGATCACTTTCAAGTAAAACGGCATCATTGGTTAAAGGTTCAGCCAAAGTTTCATTTACTGCAAAAGATCGTGAGGTGGTAAATCTCACTGCCACCGATGGTACAAATAAAGGAAGTGTAAAAATAACAGTCACTGATAAAATAGGGGAAGTTGCAAAATTTGGAGTAGAATATACTACTGAAGCGATGATTGGCGATCAAATCCCCGTAACTATCACAAGTCTAGATGCAAACGGTCTGTTAACTCCAGGAGGTATGGCAGACGCTATTATTGTACATGTTGATGGAGTTGAAGCAGATGTGAGCAAATCGATGCTTTCATTTACCGATTTTATTAGCGGGAAGGCAAGTATCACAGTGACACCGAAAGCAGAGGGGAGTTTGACTGTCTCGGTTGTTTCCGGTAATCTTTCAGGTAATGGTTCTACAATGATGGTCAAAGACGCGAAAACAGTGAAATTTATTGATATTCCTGATAGCCATCCTCACGCAAAAGCAATTAACTATCTCAAAGAAAAAGCAATCATAGGGGGGTATAGTGATGGGACATTTAAACCTGATAATACGGTCAATAGGGCAGAAGCTCTCAAAATTATTCTTGGAGGTGCAGGTATAGAGAATAAAACCGGTGTAGATCAAAATCCGTTTCCGGATGTGATCACTTCAGATTGGTTTGCCGGTTGGGTACTTTCGGCAAAAGAACGTTCAATCGTAAACGGGAATCCGGACGGGACATTTACTCCACAAAATATTGTTAATGGTGCAGAAGCATTGAAGATGATCCTTCTTACAAATAAGATTGATCTATCAGCGATAAGTGTCTTTGCTGATCCATTCTCGGATGTTCTTAAAGAAGATTGGTTCGCAGTATATTACCAATATGCAAAAGACAAAGTGTTGGTGGAAGCGGTAACTGATAATAAAATATTTCCTTCCAAGGGTCTGACTCGAGGGGATTTGGCTGAAATTATCTATCGATTAATGAAAATGGTAGAAAAAGGAGCAGAGAAGTATGATGTAACTCTTTAAGAAGCATCTTCTCGTCTCACGATCTTAAGCACTGTTTTCACAATGATGACCACATCATGCCAAAGCGACCATTGCTCAATATACGAGAGATCGAGTTTCATCTCATCTTCAAAATCCAGTGAAGATCTCCCGGATATCTGAGCCAGACCGGTAATACCTGGTTTTACGCTGAGTACTCGCTTATAATCCTTTGTTACCAAATCAATCTCAGTCGGCATATGTGGCCGAGGTCCAACTAAACTCATATTTCCTTTTAAGACATTGATAAGTTGTGGAAGTTCATCCAGACTGGTTTTTCTAATAACACGTCCAACCTTTGTGACTCGTGGATCTTTTTTCAATTTCAAAAACCCCTGCCTCTCACTTTGTTTCATGAGTTCCTCATGCTCTTTTACTGCCCCTACTCGCATAGATTGGAACTTATAAAACCAAAAAAGTTTCCCCTTATATCCATAACGTTTCTGAAAAAAGAAGACTTCCTTTATACTTCTCATCTGTATTGCTACTGCCAAAGCAGTAATAATCCAAACAGGAAAGAGAATAATAATTCCAAAAATAGCTCCAACAATATCAAACAAGCGCTTCTGTACTCGTCCCCAACCATCAAGGCGAGTCGGGCGGAGCTCAATAACAGGGATTTCTCCCAGCCATTCAATATTCACATTAGACATCTGTAACTCCACAATATCCGGAATAGTGCGATACCTAATATGATTTTGTCTACAAAACGAAACAAGGTTAGAAGTAAAAGTATCATCTTCAGTATGTTTTGTTTGAATGACCTCATTTATATTATTTTCTAAGAGAAAATTTTCATAGTTATTTCCTATTTTGCCTACCACATCATATCCATGTGATTTTGTTAGTAAAGTAGCCACCTTTTTAGATATACTTGTTTCTCCGACAAACACGACTCGATTTCGCCCATATCCCCGAGCCAAAAACATTTTTTTCAAATATGATAAAAATATTCGTATCAATACAAGAAAAATAAAAGTGAGTATAAAACTATATAAGAGTACAAGTCGTGAATAGAACAGGTCACGAATTAAAAAGAAATAAGAAATAATAAGCATGACCCAGAGTACACATCCGTAAAACGCCCGGCCTATTTCTTTTCGGAGTGATCTTGTCACCTCAAGCGTATAGTATCCGTTGAGAGAAAATATAAGCACGAGTCCAAGTGATGCGATGAGTGCAAAAATCACATAATCCATAACATTGGGTACAAAAGCAACTCCCAGATTGACTCCGGGAATAAGGTCAGTTGTTTTACGAATGGAATATGCGATAAATAATGCAGAAAAAGCAGCTGAAAAATCGAGAGGAACTTTGACTGCGCCAAAAATGATATCAAATTTCTTCAATTTGTAGGAAAATGGATGAATAAAACAACTTTATTTCAATATTGCTTTTTTGCAAGATTTGAATATGGCGAAGTCTCAAGTATAAGTGTTGTTAAAAGTTAACAGCAAACTCGTGTATTTCAGCTTGCAAAGCCATTTTACACGAATATAAAGAGATCAAAGAAAGAGAGGAAATTCATATGAATAAAGTGCCTGTGCAAGAAAAATTAAAGAACATGCTCATCACGAACATCCCAAACTTTCGAGTATTGAGTTTGGCACTTTCCACCAGTGGCATACTGATTGCGTCAATTGATACCTACATGGTAAAACACATTGGACGCAGATTGGTTGCAGATCTACGTGGGAAGGTCGTCTATACACAACTGAAGGAGGTTGAAAAATCAACACCGATTCGGATGCGGTTTAAACTCAATCCTGAAGGATTGGTTGAAGATGGTGAGCTGAAATTCAAAACAACGCATTTGAAAGTATATGCGTAAGAAAAAGGGAGAAAGTACTTCACTACTTTCACCCCAAGTAAGGGTCGTTTGATGTAGTCTAATTATACATGGGATAGAGTCCATTCTCTCCCATGTTTTTTTATTCTACACTGAATGTAATTCGGTAGAGCCATATTGTCCAGATATTTCAAAAAAAGATTACTCTTTAGTTACCTTCATGGTAGCCTTGACGCGTACTTTCATGAAAAATCATGTTTCAAAAAATGTCCTCCAGAAAGGCTTCAATCACTATCGCATTGACTACATTCGTAAGTTACGGCGTCGGTTTATTTCGTGACAAAATTTTAGCATTTTATTTTGGAACCAGCACGTTGTCAGATATTTATAATTCTGCCTTTATCGTTCCGGATATTATTCTCAATGGAGTGATTTTAGGTGCACTTTCCGGTGTATTCATCCCAATTTTTATGTCCGCGATGGCCAAGGGTGAAGATGAGGCGAATCAATTGGGAAGTGTATTTATCATACTCATGAGTGGGGCAGTAGTTCTTTTCTCACTTCTTGGAATTATCTTTGCGCCGATGTTATCTGGCCTATTGTTGCCACATGGATCTGCAGAAACAACACTCCAAACGCTCACAAATATGATGAGGATAATGCTCATCTATCCACTCTTTGTAGGTCTCTCAAATACATTTGGATCAATCCTCCAATCATATCATCACTTTTTTTCTTATGGCCTATCTGCAATATTTTATAATGTAGGTATTATAGGTGGGATTGTGTTATTACATGATTCCCTTGGGATCTATAGTGCAGGAGTTGGAGTCATAGCTGGTTTTCTCTTCCACATGCTCATTAGACTATATGAGATGAAATATATTCCGTTTCATTTTACATGGACATTTGATTTCAAAAATCCATATCTTCTGCAAATCCTCAAAACCATGCCACCGAGAGTCCTTACATTGTTGTCTACGTATATTGTTTTGCTTGCAACAAGTATTGTGGGGTTCTCTCTGACAGAGGGAGCAATTGCAGGCAGCACATATGCGCGCAATTTTCAGAGTTTTGCCATTAGCATATTTGGTATTTCTGTTGCAACAGCTGTGCTTCCTTCACTCTCAGGGTTTTTTATTAGTGGTGAGGTTCAGGAATTTAAGTCGGCAATTGAGCGAAGTATCCGTGACATCCTATATTTTACTATTCCATCTTGTGTAGGATTGGCAGTAATATCAATTCCCCTTATTACTTTTATTTTGGGCGGAGGAACATTTAATCAAAACAGTATTTTTCTCACTAGTACTTTGCTTGTAGTTTATACACTAAGTATACCATTTGAAAGTGTGATGCATGTCTTTTCTAGAGTGTTTTATGCAAAAAAGAAAATTGGTATCCCGACTATTGCAAGTATTGCATTTATGCTGACATCACTCAGTGTATTATTTTTGTGTAAAGATGTACTTGGAGTATGGGTGCTGGCCTGGGCATGGGTAATAGGGACGGTGATGCAGAGTTGTATTCTTATCATTGCATATATTTTTCACACAAAAGGTAGAACATTTACAAACAAATTTTATGTCGAGATGATGAAAGTCTGTTTTTCATCAGTAGTCATGTACTTTGGAGTACAATACTTTTTGACAACAAATATGCCTACGGTCATCCATCTCATAGGAGGGAGTCTGGTCGGCATTATTATTTATGCGCTTTGTACATTACTACTTCGAAGCACAATGACTTTAGCAATTGTACAAAGAATGAAGTTTTAAAGCATCTCGTCTTCCTCCATCTCTGCCTCTGGAACAGCTTGTTTTGCCATATCCTTGAGCTTTTCAAACTTTGTACTGATTTGGTGAGCAAGAATATCTTTTACTGCATCCAGGGCTTCTGTGTATGTGTGTTTCACTTCTTCTGCTTGAAACAACTCTGATTTTCCATGTCGTACTTCTATATGTATTCCGGCTTTTAACGCAGTGTGTTTCTCCATACTCTCCAAAGTAACTCGAACTATTACAGATTGCTCTGGAATCCCAACAAAATATCTCTCAAGATCATCAAGCTTTGTAAGAGTATATGCCTCCATGTCATCTTTAACATTTTCTGAAATGTTCTTAAACGTGAAGTTGATGTTCATTTGGTTATGTTGTTATGGATACCTAAAATAATATAATACAGATTACAAAAAAATTATAGTCCGAGTTTGTAGATTTTATTACCGTCAGAGAGATACCCATCCTTGTCTCCAGGCGCTATATACAGACCAGAATACATACCGGGGAGTGTATATTCTTTGTCAATCGAAAGACTTCCAGATCCTTTTTTATATCGAAGCAACTTTTTGTTCTCTGGATCAAATACGTAGAGATAGGCCGAATCTAAATTAGTCAAAATGCGGGTAGTCAGATTTTGTCCCTTGTAGTCCCTATCAATTGTAAGAGGCACTTCGGTGTTTTTTAAGTATTCCTTTATGCTTTCCCCAAATGCTAAAACATAGACACTTCCATCAATCGCGACCCCCGTGATAGCTTTTCCGGCAAGTGCACCTTCGGGAAGGACATTTGTAGGGGCTCCAAATGTACCATTTCCCATACTTTCATATTTGATTAATTTATTATTCAGAGCATCGATAAAATACAAATTACTTCCATATGCTGTAAATTGTGCGGCCGGAGCGAATGGCATTCTATCTTTTACTTTTTGTTCTAAAAGGTTTTTCCCGTTGAATGCATAGACGCTGGATGGATTGGTTGTGATATACAGAGCTCCAAATTTGGCCGCATACCCACCATTTTGTCCATATTTTCCATCAGGGAATGTAGTTTCAACAATCTTTGATAAGTCACCCGACTCCAGCGGCCCATATAGTCCTTTATCAGCAATGGCGTACAAGCTACTCCCAGATTTTACGAGGGATTTGATCGTAATATTTGCAAATTTGCTCCCGAGATCCATAAATACTGGGATGTTACCTACTGCAACATACGCGGACATTTTCTTTTCAATATCTCGAACACCATTGCGAAGATCCTCCGAAGCTAAAAAGAAGTCATCATTTTCAGCTAACTTATCAGCAATTACAGTTGCTGCTGTTAATTTTTCACGAATAGTCGCTTGCTCAGACCCGGCGTCCAATCCTGCCGCCTCAGACAAAAGTCCCATGGCAATTTTGAGGTCTGCATTCATACCCTCTTTATTTTTTCGACTTTCTATCTCTGCTGTTATTATGTCTCCCGCATTCAGTGAATTGATATCAGAAGTTTTTATATCATTGTTCAGAAGAATATCTGAAGAGTTTGGATCCTTTTTTGCAAGGGGGTCACTTCCACAACTTGTGATGATGAAAGATGTCGCTAACATTCCAATAATAATGTGCTTCTTCATATTGCAGTAGTTAATCTATAGGTGACACTATAGTATGAGATGAAAATAGGTGTGTCAACAGAGGTGGAGAAAAGTTAAAAAATTATAACACTCTCGGCAGGACAAACGTCTAATGATGTTTTGTGTATTTAATGTTCCTCCCTGCTCATTCATACTTGCTAGATTTCGGTTGGTCTATTAAAGTTGGTGTGTGTATTCTTAAGAAGATTCAGTGATCACCTCAATTCTCTCTCTTGCCCGCAAAGATTTGCATGCAAAAAAAGCCAGATTTTTAGTTGGAGTTCTTTCTATTTTAATAGGTACGGCTTTTGCGTTTTTATTGCTGGTGACAATAACAAGTGTGTTTGCATACGTCGAAAATACGGTATCTGCTGGGATGTCTGAAAGTGAAATGAAAGTGACCCCTAAATTTGCTGTTGGTTTTTTCAAAGTAACAAAAGATCAGCAAAGAAAAATCGATGAAAAAGCATTGATGGAACTAAAATCATTGTCTGGAATATCAAATGCCAGAACTGAGAATGTTTTGAAGTATCCTACTTCATTGGAAGTCGGATTGTTCAATACAAGATTTATAACTGATAGCCCGCTTTATGGAGTAGATGATGCAGAGTTTATGAAACATGTACAGACAGGTAAAAATACGTCTGACCCTGATGTATTGCCTGTTCTTATCTCAAAAGAACTTGTGGATATTTATAATATTGGTATCGCATCTGCAATTTCAAAACCCATGTTGAATGAAGATTTTTTGTTGGGATTTGAGTTTGATATTAAACTTGGATATTCCTCAATATTTTCCGGGTCATCATCTGTCGTGCAAACCACAAAAAAGGCAAGAATAGTGGGGATTGCCGAAGGGATTCCTATCATTGGGATCTCTCTCAGAGAAAGTGATGTTAATCTATTGAGTGAGAGATATGTAGATAAATATATTCCTGAATACACCAGGGTTTTCTTAGAAATGAAGGATCCAAAACAATATTCTTCTTTAAAAAAACAAATTGAGGATATGGGATTTGAAGCATCCTCCTTTGAGGAACAAATCACTCCTGTGAGGTCTCAGCTAGAGGTTGTGCTGTATTTTGCTGGGGGGATCGTTGTCGTTGTTTTCCTACTCATTATGCTCACAATGTTCTATCTTTTTTATTCTCAGTATCAAGAAAAACAATATATGGTAGCATTGCTGAAAGTACTGGGGGCAAGACGGAGAGATATTGCAACATTCTTTTTTTATCAGGCAGGGGAGATGGTGATTATTGGAGTGATGTGTGGTTTATTGTTTGGTTATCTATCTACTGGACTGCTTGCATATATAATTGGTGCAGTATTTTCTATCAAAAACTTGTCCCTCGGTATTCCACTATGGTTACCGATAGTGCTCTTTTTCTTGCAAACAGCAATGATAACAGTTGCGGCATATATACCGGTAAATTTATCTAGAAAACTTGAACCGAAGGATGCACTTTTAGAACGTTAAAAAGTACATGGGCCATTTTGTATACCCATTGCTTCATCTTTTTCAGCATAACACCTATTTTGATATGTAGTATCAAGGGGTGTGCACCTATCTTGACTACATGTTACCACTTTTTTCGCACAAACCGGTTCATATGTATCTAAGCAACCTTCTATTTTTGTAGCGCATGAAGATAGTAGCAATGACATTATAACAAATACATATTTTTTCATTTTACTTCTTGTTTCCTGTACAATAAGGGAGATTTTTGCTTATCACATCTGTAGCCAAATGAGTGGTCAGCCACATCTTGTCATTCTCTTCATCGATGACTATTCCAAGTCCGATTTTTTTGTAATTCCCATTGATCATCATATCATAATGAGGCTTATATTTAGAACCCTTTTCATTATAAAAGAAATTATATGCTTTTTTCATTGTGCTTATCAGATCATTGGTACAATCTTTTTCTTCGCATACTAGGCGATTCCATGCAATACTCTCTCCATAACTTGCCCGTCCTTTGAGAGGGAAGTTCAGCCCAAAATCTGAAAACCATTTGAGGATCCGTTTGTAATCATAATATGCTGTTGTTCCAGGTCTCTTATGATCTATGTAGCCACGTTTTTTTGCATATTTTGACCAAGTGATGCTAGTTATATCCAAATTGATATCTTCTGTGAGGAGCGGCTTCCCGAGTGCAGATCTTTCTTTATTATACCATGCGATCCACGTATCTCTCACCTTTTTTGTATCAATAGTGTACTTTGGGTTGTATTCATAAAAAGGCTGACAAGGCGAAGTAGAAAGACTGGCAACGGTCACTGATATCTCTTGTGTTTTATTGTATTTCAGTCGATATATCACCTCAGCCACCTCGTTTTTTGAGAGTGGTTGACCTATAGACTGGAATGTTGGTGGTAGTGCAGATTTGTCCTCCAATGCGTCTAAATATGGGATATACCAGGGTTCTTTTTTCGCAGTTTCACGAACAGGGAGGTCATAGAGTAATGCCATCATTTTCATTCCTTCTGCGAGATTGATAGTTGTTTTTGTCCCAAACATCCCATCTTTATATCCTTTGCTATAGCCTTTATCCTTCATGTAGCAAATATATGGAGCAAACCAATCTGTTTTTTTGACATCTTTGAAACAGTTTTCTATCGGTTTTTCAGGTTCACCAACTTTACTTCGTACAATCATTGTGACAAATTCGGCTCGATTCATTTTCTTCTCAGGAAGAAAAGTACCGTCTTTATTTCCGGTAATAACCTTATCTTTTGCAAGGGTCGCAATGGCGCTTTCATAGATGTCATCATGTGACACATCAGAAAATGCAGATGTACTGGAAATCGTGAAAAGAAAGAGGGGCAATATCGCAAGAAGCGATTTTCGCATAAGATCTGAAAAACAAACTAAAACTGGGACATTATTCGTTTGGATTCTAGCACTATTTCTGGGGGGAACAATATTTGGAGGTTGATAGGTTTGAAAAGAGGTGTGGGAGTTGCAAAAAATATCATGATCGTGGTATGATGATACGAATTAGATTATTTCATTCAAAATTCAAATGAAAACAAAAATTATTTCTCTGCTTCTAGTTGTCGGATTTATCCTAGGATTAGGCAAACTTGGGATTCAGTCCCCCTTTGACTTAGTACATAAGGCAGAGGCATTTTATACGAACTCAACTGTGACATCATTGAGTAATGAAATAGCTTTATCTAATACAATAACAATTAGTACAACCGCCCAAACAACAGTCGGTTCTGCAGAGGCAAATGGTTGGTATTATTTTCAATATGTATTGAAAAATGCATCAGGAACTGTGATTCCATGGTCATCGACATGTACTACTGCGATGCCGTTGATTTATCCAATTCCTAGTACAACTTCGGTAACATGTACTTTTAACGCCGTACCTAGTCAAACATTAACATTAGAGACCCAGCTTCAAAACTGGGGAAATTGGGTAGCTCATACATACAACTTCTACTATTGTAATAGCGCATTAGATATTTGTGAAACAACACCCCCCATTTTATCATACTCACATGATAAAGTTCCGACAGCTACTGGATATGTAACTGCACCTGTAACTACAACCATCACCTGTAATGATGGAACCGGAAGTGGATGTAATCTTGCAACGATCGGATATTTTGCTCCATCTTCACTGGTTACTAAAGACGATGCGGGTTGTAAGACATATTTTACAACAACAACTCCTACTCCAACACCCACCCTTACTTCGACCATCAATTCAAGTCAGCATTCAGAATTCTGTTTAGTAGGTAGTGACCTGGCATCTCCTCCCAATAAAGCATTTAAGTATTTGAAAATCAACATCGATAACACTGATCCGACGATAAAATCAAATACAACATCAGTACTTCCATTTGATAATCTCTTCGTGTTTATAGATAAGGGAGCGGTAGTAAGTAAAGCAAAACAAGGTATTCTTTCAACTGATGGATCACAGGTGTTTAATTTTATAGACATTACAACCGACATAAATGTTAATTTTATCCCTGATGCAGGTAATGTTGCAACAACAGAATCTGCGATTGATTATGCCAGTACAACATACCAATTAAAGAAATACAATTCCGTTACGGGCTTATATGACATCGCTGTTACATCGGTTACAGCAGTCCCTGGTGGGTTTTCGGCATCAAATTTCGTCACAATTCCAAAAGGATCTATCACACAAGGCAAATATAAATTCCTTGTGTATACTCAGGACATTGCAGGAAGATTTACAAACAAAGAAGTCTTGTTTAGTATTGATAATTCAGATCCAATTATTTCAGGACCAAGTACATTTACAATAGACGCCATACATTATGATCCTGCAGATATCAATGTGGATATCACGGTTCCGGATGTTGATGATGTTGAGTCAGGGTTAAAGGGAAGAACATTAACGTTACAAAGAGCATTAGTAGGTACAGGAGCATATGCTGATGTTGATCCAACAAAATATCGTTTCAATACATGTTATCCTGGATACACAACAGGTGCTTGTATTTTAACCGCTGTGAACATCGGTCTATACACGAAGCCATCAAGTTTTAGTCTCTCATACGGTGATGACATAGCAAAATCAGCTGTTGGTACGAAGTATGATTATAGATTAGTCTATGATTCAACAAATTTCCTTGATAAAAAATTGACGATCAATTCAACATTGAAGCAATTTGAAATAACTCCACCGACAATTGCATCTATTGATATCATTGCAGACTCTGCAAAAAAATACGTTGAAAGTGTTTCAAAAATTTGGCTTGGAGATAATGTAGCTATGGTAACTGTCAACTATACAATCGCAGATAGCGAATCAGGACTTGATCCAAGACAAACATATGAATTTAAAAAACCTGATGGGACTATAATCAAAACTGGTACTGGATCTATCGCTTCTGCACAGAATATCGATCTAAAAAATGAACTGAATGCAATTCCGCTTTCTGCAAATGTTTTCCAAGCAAAATATACATTGACTTCCTTTGATAGACTTGGAAATAGTAACATGATAAGCGATGCACCGACATTATGGATCGATAAAGAAAAACCAACCTTAACAATAAACGGTGTTCCTTCAACTCCATCTGTTGTGCCTGTTTCTATCACTATGTCTTGTAATGATAATGCAGGATCAGGTTGTGCATCTATTGTATATTGTTTAGTTTCCTCCACAGATCCGTATTGTGACCCATTTACTGCAGCAGGTATGACATACAGCGGTTCTCCGATAATTATTGGCTCTGACCAAAAACTATCAGCCGCGGCTTTAGACCGAGTCAATAATTTTGATGTACAGAATGTCACTATATTTACGGCTATACCGCCTCCAGATAGCAATCCTCCTGTAGCTGAAAAACCTACTGCGAGTCTAAATACTACAAATAATAAAATCTTTTGGACATTTAACGTAGTGGATACAGAGGGCAATACTCCGATTTTGCTTTCGGCGGTGTCAGCCCGTAATCTCTCTTCAGGTGATGTTCTTACTCTTGATATGCCTATAGTCTCACCAATAACGAATGGATCAAACTATAATATGTATCTTTCTGCAACTGGGTTTGCATATGAACAGAAATATCAAATGCAATACACAGCCGAAGATAGCAGAGGAAATAAAACAGTAGCTATGATATCTGATCCATTTATTATCAGCTACCCTGGAACATTGGTGCCTGACTTTTATAAGCCACTTCCTGTGTCAGTTTCAGGAAATGTGACTGCTTTTCTTAAGGGAATCACAAATACTTCCATTGATCTATCAACAGATCCCATTTCCGTCGGAGACGCCATTGTATTAGATAAGGTATTGCGTTTGTCACATTCAGCCGATGGAACACCTTGGAATAAGCCACTTCCGCTTGGAAGCTATCGGTTGACGGTGTTTGATAGTACAGATACTAAGATCATAGATAAAATCATCGTTATCTCACCGTATTATTTTGACAAAGATACACTTGATCTGGATGGTGATGGTGTACAGGGTGCTTTCTCAGACTATAAATGGTTTAGAATTGGAGAAGATATGGGAATTTATAGCGAAAATGACACTACAAAAATGATTGAAGTTGATATGGAAAATAAATTCATTGGAAAAATGACTACAGATTTTACCGCATCAAATAAATTATCTTCCGGATTCCTTTGGTTCATTAAAAATTAATTCGTACTCTAACCAACACACTTTAAAAACAAATAAAATGAAAACACAAACAAAACAAATACTGAAATACGGACTGATAGGAATCGCAATACTTTTGCCAGTACTCTTTTTTGCTAACAATTTCTTCAAATTCCAGTCAAGTTTATTGACGGGTGTTGATACGACAAAAATTGTTTCTGGCACCTTCGGTATATATGAAGGAATTCTATCAACAGATAAGACAAAGATCACAGTTTCAACCGGTGTATTACTGAGTTCAGATGGTTTACCATATGGATATAAAGCCATTTCAGGAAATACTGCTGATCACATTGGCATATCAGTTAAATCAGTTGATCAAACAATCTCTCCCATCACTAAAAGTATTAGTGGAGTTATTACTTATGACAAGAGTCAGCTTTCTTTGCCATCAACAGCCAGTCTGTTGAAATCAAATAAAAATCTCAAATTTGATCCCTTGATCACAAAGATTATCAAAGACTCTTCTGGTGCTGAATCAGGTGAGTTTACTTTTGAAATATCAGGTTCAGGTGCGGTTCTGAAGCCTACCATGGACTTATTCAAAATTGAATTTACAATAAAAAATCCTGGTACCAATCTTCTCAATGCTACATCAGGATTTTCACTTGCAAGAATACTTGCACATAACAGTATTACTCCTGTGAGTACAACAAATTGGTTAGTGGAAAGTGGAAGTCTCATGACAGAAAGTCAGGAAATGACGCCGATTAGTATAAGTACGGATGGCTCAAAGCGTATCATAGAAGAAATAGTGATTGGTGGAGAGAGGATTGTCATTGAAAGATTTTATGACAAAGATGATCACCTCATCAAAGAGATCAGAAGTGTCTATGACATACCTACAGATGAGCTGAAACAAAGAACCATAACAGAGTTTGAGCCCCTTACAGCAATCGTTACTAAAACAGATGATACAACGTTTTGGAGACCGATAGAGACGACGAAATTGGACGATTATATTGAGTACAGACCTAATGGAAAAAAGGCTAAGGAAATCATCACAGATTGTGATATAAGTGGGAACTGTACTGTCACTACCATCATATATGATGAATTTGGAAATAAAACAATTACGATCTGTTTACCCGATGGGACATGTACAACAACACATGAGTCCGTGCCTTCGGAAGGAGAACTTATTATATATTCGTTGGATCGACTAACAAAAGGTACGATTGGGACAGGAGCAATCTTTGCTGATGATACAGCTACTATTCTCACGTCATCAGGTTCTATATTTAAAACTGATACTACAGAAGTTGCTGTTACTGATCTCTATCAACTGAAGTTAATTGACTATAAGGGTGGAGACAGGACTAATTTCATAAAGCCTATTAGTGTTGAAATGACATTTGAACCTACGAAATATTCAAAGACACTTCCGGATATGGATTTTATCAATCTTCAAGTTCTACAATACCAAGGTGGTATCTATAGCGTGGTACCCGGAGTGGTCTTCACTGAAAACCAGGCAACGTTTAATACTCAGGATGTATTAAGTTATATTATCATTGCAAAGTATAAGAAGAAACCTGCTCCAACACCAACAGTTGCCACAATTGTAAGTGGAGGGGGAGGCTCAGGTGGAACAGGTGAGACGGTAGATCTTGAAAAGCTAACCATTTTGCCTACAACCGAATCAGATACGTTATTGGCTTCTACATACACTTTAGATTTCTCAAAGTCTGAAGGTAAAGTCAATCTACCGGTAAGACATTCAGATCCAACGACAAATTGTGAAGTGAGTTATGAAAAGGGAACTGTCGTTACTTGGAATAAAGCTTCTTTCTCAGGTAGATTAAAGCCAATAGCAAGATTTTCTTCAAAAAATTTATTTGAACCAATGAAGTCAAGTTTACCTAAGGAGTTTACAGTGCTAAGTGATTCGTTCATTTCATATGCAAATCTCTTCAATGGCTTTAGTAAAGATGTTACATTGAAATGTAACCTTGGTAAGAGTGTTGATACATTTACTACAAACATACAAGATGTGCAAATAGTAGCGTATGACCTTGCAAGCGGTACATGGTTAAAGATAGGAGATATTTCAAACTTTGATGATAAGAAATTTACCTACACAGTCAAAATTAAGGGTGGTACCATCATTGGTGTTGTGACCTCAAGTTTCATCCATGAAGTAGCAGATAAATTTGCATCAAACCCAATTTGTGAAGATCCAAAGATAGTAAAGAAAACACCGTTTAATGATGCTAATGTACACTGGTCAGTAAAATTTGTTTGTAATTTGTACTTCATGGGAGCGATCTCCGGGTACAAGGCAGGACCATATACAGGTACTTTCCAACCAGATCGATCTGTTACAAGAGCAGAGTTGTTAAAGATCTTGATGGCGGCAAAAAAGATCAAAATTCCGGATAATGTTAAAGCTTCTACTTTTCCTGATATAAATGGTCAATGGTTTACTCCATATGTTAATTATGCGAAGGAGATGAACATTGTCGATGGTTATGCTGATGGTACTTTCAGACCATATAACACCGTAAATCGAGCTGAGGCATTAAAGATGATATTGAATGTTACTCAATTGGCTACACAAAAGGATATAGATGAAGAAAAGGTAAGGATGGCGAGTTCAGCTCTGCCATTATCAGGATTCAGAGATGTGAATAATACTTCTTGGTTTTCTCCTTATGTTTCCATTGCTAAGAAATTTGAATTGATATCAGGTAAAAAGGAGGGGCTATATTTTGCAGGTGATGAAATGACAAGAGGTGAAATATCAAAAGTTGTATTCAATGCGATTTCCAAATAAGAAATAAAGATATCATGAATTGAAAATACCTCAGATTCTACATCTGGGGTATTTTTATATATTTTAAAACATTTTTGATATCAAGTCATTGTTATTCTAAGCGCTTTTATGATATAATTCCATGATAAATTATTATAAATAGACATAAAAATGCGATTTCAATCAATGTTTACAAAAATCAAGGCAGTAGGGGCATGGGGTTTAATCTCATCAATGTTGGTTGTTATGGCTCAAATGGCAGGAGCGACCGGGTATTCTGTTACTAATGGTGGAAATCAGGATTTCGGATTGGGAGGCGGGAACAGCACTATGTTTACAATCTCAAGTGCATATCAAGCATATTGGCCATACTCAAATGGTAAATTTAATTTATCAAGTGATACGGGTTTACTAGGAGTTTGGAATGGATCGACAATTGATTTCCCTAAATTATTGAATACAACTAGTTATCAACTTGCTTTAGTTTTTATAAATACATCTTGTCCATCATGTGCAGCATATACTGTTAATACATTCTCTGCAAAATGTACAGAAGGGTGTAGTAGTATGACTACATGTCATGTAGGCGTACTTGATACGCCGGTGTATTCTTCACTATATCTATCAAATAGAATTACGTTTCCGGCAGGCACTTTTGATATTTCTGCTCCTTCACAAAGAATGAAATATTACCCTGATAATAATACATGTACTGATTCACCAAACGCTCGAACCATTATCTATGGTGAAAAACCAAATACAGCTCCAACTGTCAACTCAATGGAAGTTAACGCCGGGGCGGCAAATGTCTATGGAAACAGCTCAAATCAAACAAATGTAAAAGTTGCATTTTCCGTATCTGATGCAGAAACAGCTCCAAGCTCATTAACTTGTACACTTTCGACAAATGGAGGAGGTGCCACTAATGTTGGTTGCTTATCACCAGTTTCATATAATATTCCTGCAGGAATCGGCTCAAAAAATCTAACACTTACAGTTTCAGATGGATCATTGTCAGGATCTCAATCTAAATCAATTACAGTGGTAGACAGTACCGCGGGGTATGTTGATCTCGGACTTCCTGCTTGCTCAAGTCTGGCCGGTGCTGGATATACAGCAACAATGAGTAATATCCAAGTATATAGCCCAAGTGCAGTAACATTTGAGATAACTCCAAATGCTACATTTACTTCTTTGATAGCCACGCATCCATCAATGAATACATTTCGTTTTGCATATCATCATCAAAATGATGCGTATCCTGTGGACTTCAATAGTTGGCAAACAGTAAGTGGAACACTTGTTTCAGGGAAATATGTATTTACCATTAATAGTTTTCCGACAAGACCATATACGCTAAAAGATACTTCTAATGTAGATTCATCGACAATTATACCCGATACAATTTATATTATTAATGAAGGATTGAGAGCAGATACAAGCATCGGTTCGAATATGCCTTGCGGAATGGCGCCTGTGAATACAAGTAATTTAATAACAAAAATAGATAATACACAGCCGCAAATCAATATTCCGACACCACCCAAAAATATGTCGTGGAAGAACATTGACATACCTTCATTTAACATTACATGTACAGATACAGAAAGTGGATGCAGTGAAATGAAATATGCGCTCACAGATCTTGAGAATTGTGATGATACTTCTGTGACATATAGTACTTGTTCAAGTTTGGATTCATGTGTGGTTCCGGCAGAAACTGATCATAAAAATCTTTGTATAAAAGGACGTGATATATCAGGCAACAACGTATTTCCTACAAATAAAACAGAAATAAAAATTGATAAAACTACGCCAACCGTTACTTCAATTATTTTGAAAGACTCATTTGGACGGATACTCTCACAAAAATCAGGGGTATATTATTCTAACGATACTACTCTTACAGCTACGGTTTCTGCGTCAGACAGTCTTTCAGGCTTTGCCTCTGGTCTCTGTACTTTTGGCGGAGTGGTGTTTGGTTGTACTGGAGATGTGAATAAAACCGGTCTGACCATTGGGACAAATATTGTTTCACTTAAAATCAAAGATCTAGCTGGGAACACACTTCCTGATATTCAAAAAACAGTCATTGTAGAAAATATAACTCCGACACTTAGCAAATCGATGACTTTGGTAAAAGATGAAACATCAAGAAAGATTACGTTGAGTCTTCCAATCGCAACTGACGATAACGGTATTGATTATTTTGAAATTGTTGCAAAACATGGATCAGACAAGGAAATGCTGGCAAATAGTAATCTCATAAATGTGAGTACTAATCTTTTTACACAGAATGGTTCGGTTATTATCCTTCCAACTGGAGGCACAACCCCTACTGAGATTGTGATCAAGGATATGAAGGTAAAAGATATCATTGGGTCACAATATAACTATGATATTACTCTCAATGTATATGACTTGGCAGGAAACGTGAAAAGTCAGACCATTTCTGGTCTAAAGTTTGATACACTTGCTCCCATAGTTCAAACAGAGCAATTGTTTGCAGATGGTAGCATTAGTTCTCCGTATAGAGTCGGTGCTGATAGTGTATTGCAATTTACCGTAACTGCTACGGAGAAATCAAATAGTTCAGATGGCTCATCACAAGTGCCACTGACCCTCTCTGATCTTTCGTTTGATACAGGTACCTATCCTTTTGAAGTGAAAGAGATGTGCGATGGTATGGCAAAAGACACTTCATGCTCTATAGCTGCCAAAGTACCTGGTATTCCGGATACATCAGCAGCAAAAGAAGCAACATTTAAATTGTATGATACCGCAGGCAATGAAAAACTACTTTCATTTTTTATAAGAAAGAATACATCAAAACCTAAAACTACAGGATCTTTTGCAATTCAGACTTCATTTGATGGAGTGCACATGAATACAAATCAAATCAAAGTAACGCTCAAAGGGATAGATGAACAAGATAATGAAGGTCTTCGGGTAATAGTGAAATACACTGCATCAGATGGAAGTAAGATACAAATTGTAGAAAAAGCGACAAATATAGGAGGTGAATATTCATTTTCAGAAACATTGAATAATTTGATTTATGGATCTTCAAATCTTACATTTGAGATTACGGATCTCTATGGTAATTCACTTGTTGATAGCGTTGGATCAAGTGTTGCAGTATCTGCTCTAGAAAAAACTATTTTCTTTGATAATAAAGCGCCTGATATCTCAGCAGGCTACAGAACAAGTTTCATTGATAATAAAGTAACAATATCTTTTGATGCAATTGCGGATGACTCTTTTCCTGTACAAATCATTGCAAAAAGAATAAAAAAAGACGGATCAGAAGAAAATCTTGCACCATCAGTTGCACAGATAGAGAGTATCAATAAGGGAGATAAACAGGATATAATTATCCCCGCAGATATTGCCACAACAAAGACGGTTATAGTGCAGTTCAAAGATAGCGTGAAAACGCTTAGTTCATCTGATACTATTATTGATAGTTCCAATATACTTCAGAAAAGTTTTGGTGGGGACTTCGAGGTATCAATAGTACGAGGTGTTGGTCTTAGTAATGAGTCCTTGGAGCTTAGTTATGCTCTTCCTGCAGGGAGTCTCGTATCTGCATACAAAGATATTCAATCAATTGTAGATGGTCCGTATGGAAGAAATGAAAGTGTACCTATGATACCCAAAGCGATTATTACTTCAACAGGACTGATTGGTAAAATAACAAATCCACTGAAAGGGATGTACTCTATAAAGACTGTTTTGACGAAAGCAGATGGAAGTATTTCTGAGTTGTTTTCTTCATATACTCTTGATGAAGATATTGTTTCACCAAATGCGGAAATTTTAGGATTTGCCGGGGACAGTGCGACGAAAGTGGTAAAGTTACCTACAGAAAATACATATGTTATTTCTACCACTAAACCATCAGTAGGATTGCAATATGTGCTACATCCTGAATTTGAAAATAGTGCAAAGACAATCTATGATGAGAATCTACCAATAAAGTTGCGAGTCGTTGGAATGACGACAAATCCACTTGAAAAAGAATTAGTAGCTGTAGATGATACAGGAACAGGTGACAAAACCGGTACTTTTGACATTCCGTTTGTAACCGAAAAAGAATACAATACCACAATTAATTTTATAGATAATATCGGTAATACAAAGTCTGCGATTGTGAAAATAATAAAAGATAATTCTAAGCCGAATGCTGTATTTGATGTAACTCAAAATTCTCTTCCGATTATTGTGCAGAGCATAGCAGCAAAAGAGCCTTCCGGGCAAACAGCGTACGTAACTGCTGATCTTACAAATATTAATATTGTTACTACCATAGATAATGAAAGTCTACCGGTGATTACTGAAATAAGCATGAAAAAGTTTGGAACAACTGATGTAATAAGTGGTTCTGCAACAGAAAGTACTACTTCAGGAATCCAAAAAATTACATACACACTTCCGACTCTTGAAAAAGATACCCTTTATCAAATAACATTGAAGGTGAAAGATATTGTTGGTAATGAGACCGGCAAAGATATGTTCATCCGCACAGATCTGACTGCACCGACAATTACAGGGAAAATCGATTTCGCAAATGAATCAAGATTATCGCCGACTCCTTTGATTGGGACAGTGGATGATTTTTCGACCATTATGTATACACTTTCTGAAGATGGATTAACTATTAAAACCGGTGAAGTAATAGGAAATAGTGTTACCATCCCTGATGGGACATATGCAAAACTTGCAATTACCTTTACAGACGCAGTTGGAAATAGAACTGCATTGCAGAACATTGATCATTTTGTACATATTGATAGCACGAAACCTACCATTAAAGATCCGTTCTGGACACCTACACAAGCATATACAACAGGGACAGGGCTGACTCTCAAAGCTACTCTTTCAGATACTGATAGTCAAAAACTTAACTATGAAGTACGACAAGACGGCATTCCTCTTTCCACTGGATCGGTCTTAAAGGCAGGATATACTGCGCCAATTGATTTTAATCTAGTGGAACTTATTCCTAATAGAATTCAAACCATTTCGTTAGTTGTAACGGATGAGCTAGGGAATACCGAGAGTATCTCAAGACTCATCGCACATGACCTATTAGCGCCATTTGTCTCAGATATTACATATGAGGTCAATACGACTTCAGATAGAACAACTTGGACATTTGTGGTTACAGATAGTCTTAAAACTCCATTGAAGGTGCCATTCGTAACTATTATCAATAGTACAACAGGTGAAAAGTTTCCTGCGACGACGACAGAGAAAATAAATGGTACCGGCACCGGAACATATCTTTCTAGCAGTGATTTTGCAGTGAAGCCAGGTCACAAATATCAATTATCTACTACAGTGTCAGATGTTTTAGACAATGCTCAGACACTTACGAGCACAGGATATGTACTCAAAGAACAGTCATATGTAGATAACCTCAATCCGTTGTTAAATGGTCCTTCGATAGTAGCTCTTCCTATTTCAGGTAGCACAATAAAAGTATCTGCACTTTTAGGAGGAAATATTATTTGTGATAAAGTGACTCTCACCAGGGGTGAAAAAATAATTATTGAAAATCTGGCAAAAGCATGTGGAAAAGAAAAGCTACCGATTGGATCATACATCTTTAGAATTTTCGACGGAACGAAATCATATGATATTGCTTATTCAATCACTCCTTACTGGTTTGATGAAAAAGGAGATATCAATGGAGATGGTATATTTGGAGGAATCTCCGACAGCAAGTTGCTTCAAATTGAAAAGCGTAAGAATCCTGCAGGATTTGTAGCAACATACGCATCACTCAAAGATGTTCTCACAAAAATCGAATCCCTCATTAAAAACAATATCTCATCTAATTATGTTTCATTCATAAAAGAAACTCTCTAAAAAACTACAAACAAAACTAAAACCAAACAACATGAATCTCACAAATTATCTACAAAACAGAAAGAAAGAAACGGGAATTATCGCAGGAGCTATACTTCTTGCAATTCTTTTGTTCTTCACACCGTTGTTTGATTTTCTAAAATCAAGTTTATTGCAGACACAATTTGTACAAAAGGACGCAGGACTGTATATGGGATACAACGTAGAGACAGCTTCTTCCGGGACAGTACTTCGTGCTGGAACAGGAGTACTATTAACTTCTGACTCTCATTATTATACAACAGCAACGGGAACAACGCTTCGGGTGGAAGTGTACTCTGCAACAGGAACAGGCAGTTATCTCGCAGATTCAATCTCCGGAGTGATGATGATTGAAACACCAGAAGTAGCAGAATTTGCAGGTAGTTTAGAGAGCATATTGCTTACTGGGGATTATTATAACACTGATACGGGCGCGACTCTACTTTCTACAGATAGTAGTGGAAAACAACAATTGAAATTCTCTGTAGATAGAGTCGCTGGTGACTTTGCAAAGCCGTATCAACATGTATTCACTTTGGATCTCAAAGTCAAACCGGGGAAAGATGATAAATCTGATGTGAAGCTTTCCGTTCAAAATATTCGACTTTTAAAATCAGAGGATTTGACGGACACCTCAAAACTTTCCGTTTATTTGACTGATTCTACGCCGAATGTAACGAAAGAGGATCTCATAATAAAACCAAGCGGAAATATAATGAAAGAAGCTGTGACAAAGGATGCAACTGATGGATCAATGACAGTAGTCCGTACTCTGTATGACACTGCTAATAAAAAGTTACAAGAAGAAATACTTGTATATGACAAAGGTGGTGTAAAGAAGTTTGAAACAGCAAGGGCATTTTATGATAATGGCATAATGAAGCAGGAAATTGTCGCACAAATGAATGATTCCGGTATGCAGTTTATAAAACTGACCATCAAGGATTATGATGATACAGGTAAATTGCTCAGAACAACAACTCGTGAATTTGATCCTGTTTCCGGTGACCTCTTAAAAGAATTTATAACTCTTGCAGACGGTAGTACCATGGAGAAATGGTATGAAAACGGAAAGCTTGCAAAATCGATAATTACGAATCCTGATGGTTCAAAAGAAGTGCGAGAATATGCATATAACCCTGATGGGTCGTACAGTGTTGTAATAACAAAAATATTTACTGACGGTACACTTTCTCGGGTAAAACAATATTATGATAAAAATGACGTCTTTCTGAGAGAAGAAGTCATTTCTAGCCGAGAGGCAACGAATGCAGAAACAATACTTATTTCTGAAGACAAGAGATTTAAAGCTACTATACCTGCAGGTTCAGCTCATGTGGATACGGTATTTAGTTTAGTGAGAACAACAAAACCGTTTCTTGTTACAGAAAATATGGGTACCTTGGCATTAGATGGATACGCGGTAAAAGCAGTGTCATCAACCGTAACGGGAGGCACAGGAACATTATTGTCTGAATTGTTATTACCATATACAGTACGAATAGCATACGAGGATTCTGTACTGCCAAAGCCACCAAGTGGTATGATGTACAGCGCTGATATATATCAATTTGAACCAAAATTGATGAAATGGATGCGACTTAAAACAAATTTTCTTGGGGGAAATCTTATAGAAACTACAACAAATAAGACAGGACTCTTTACTGTATTCGCCACACTTACTGCCATCCCGACTCAGACATTTGTGAGTGGATCTGGTGGCTCTGGAGGAGGATTTACGCCGCCAAGTGAAAAGACAACTGTAAGTCCGATTCATTCTGCGTCAGTTGCAGAAGTGAAAAAAACCTCATCTGAGTGTAGGATGGATACAACAACTCCTGCAACGAAATTCAAGGATGTGAATAACCATTGGAGTGCAATGTATGTATGTCTTTTAACTGCAAGAGGTGCTATCTCAGGATATGCTGATGGGACATTTCAACCTGATAGACAAGTATCAAGAGCAGAATTAGTAAAAATTATCTTAGTTGCATCTGGAGTAAATGTTCCAAAAGCTGTTCCTTCAACAAGTTTCACTGATGTCCATACTGATAATTGGTTCGCTCCATATGTTGAAACAGCAAAACGTGCAGGATTTATAGAGGGATACAAAGACGGGACGTTTCGTCCATATGCTAATGTCAATAGGGCAGAGGCGTTAAAAATCATTTTAATGGGTTCAGGTGTATATAAGCAAAAGGATTTTGATGAAGAAAAAATAGCCCAGGCAAATGATGGAGACCTTGTTGCAGAATTTAGAGATGTACTGGAAAGTAGTTGGTTTGCTCACTATGTTGGTATTGCGAAAAAAGCGAAAATCCTTTCAGGAAAAGCAGATGGCGCATTCCACGCAGGTGATAATATGACGAGAGCAGAAGTGAACAAGGTGGTTGCAATATCATTAGGATTATAAAAATGTATGGAAATAATACCTAAAGTAAGGAGGCTCGGGTTTCTCCTAATAATGTTAGGAGCGGCCATTTTACTTGGTATTCTCGTTAGTAGATTTTCGACTCTTTTTGTTCATGCAGCTGTTCCCGATTCTGGGTATGAATGGACAGTGCAAACACAAACTGGTTGTACCTTTGATGTAGACACCCCTGATGGATTACAAGTGGTTGAAAAAAGAGATATATCGATATTTCCAAAGTTTAATTTTCCAACACTGGCTAATGGAAGAACTCTCATTGCAAGATTATATGATGAAAATAAAAATTTTATAACTCAGTGTGGAGGAGTATTTAGTACAAATGATTATTCATGCCCGATTGTAATCAAAGATATTGATAAGACGACAAAATATTCTATTGTCGGTTTTATTACAGCAAATGCTCAAGATAGAGCAGACGGGAAACCATATATCATAGGCGCATGCGGCAGTACGGCAAAAAAAGATTTTATCATTACTAAGCTAACAGCAACAACCCCAATGCAGGTACAAATATCACAGATTGACGGTGTGAAAGAGGCATTATCTGTTCAAAATACTTTTGCAGGTACTCCGATCTCATTTAAGGCCAGTATTCGTTCTGATTTTATACTTGATGAATGCTATCTAAAAGATAGTGCAGGCAATCTTGCCATGACATATAGTCGAGAAGAATGCCGTAATATAATGACAGGAAAAAGTCTGGAAATATCTCCGTATAAATTAAAAAACTTTGGAGTGAATACATTCACTTTGTTTGTGAAAAATATGGTTGGACAGAGTGCCGAGACCACATTTTCATTTTCTACAGATTTGAGGTTACCCACTCCTCGATTGATAAAAATGGAGTTGCCGAAGGACACTCCTGCTCCTAGCCCCGTTTGTAACAGTCCGACACCTGACTGTTTGTATGGTCCGTTTTTGGTAGCAGTGGGCTCTAGTTTTCGAGAGGTTCCGGATACATCCGCTCAGACTGTAGACCGCGTTGCATTGGTTTGTTATCCGGGAGAAAGCTCGTGTATTGGCGGTAAAACAGCTCTATTACTGGACTCAAATGCAACATCATGTGCATCGATACCGGATACCGATTACGTTTCATGCACTTTAACTAGTGATCCAAGCGGTTGTTATGTAAACAAGATATTGGATATCAATGCCCTCCGAGGTAAGGTGCTGACTCTTTGTGGAAAGGTCTTAAACAAAGCTGGTATGATCGTTTACACAGATTTGTTGAAAATTAATTTCGGAAGCACAACCTCAACTGGAACAACTCTTCCGGGCACAGAAGTTTCTACTCCCACTCTGGATGTCTATGAATATGTTGTTTTTGATACACCATATTCATTAAAAGTAAGCGGTTTTATGAAAGTAACACTGACAGGTAAAGGTAAGAAATATATCCTGGATAATGAAAAAGTGAGTGACAAGATCTCTCTGAGAAAAATATTAGCTGATATGCAAATTATAGGAGTTCTACCATTTGCTAAAGTTCCTATTGGACAATATTCATTGAAATTGGAGGCAAAAGACGGAACAATGTTTGAATTACCGATCCAGGTTCCGCCATTTTACTTTGATCCATATGGAGACATAAATGGTGATGGCAAGGGGTTTGATATGACAGACCGAGTTTTATTTTTGAATGGAATAGATAGTGGAGTATATTCCAAAGATACAGAAGCACCTATGAAAAATTTGTTACAATCATCATTTTTCCTGAGAGGCCAGAGTTGGTTCAAAGACATGATCCGGGGTTGAACATGTCTTACATATTGTGGTATAATAAACTGAAAACAAAAAACATGAAAACAATTCAAAACATAGTAAGGGTACACAAAAAACTGATGATTGCATTAGGGCTAATCGTAAGTTCATTGGCTGTTATTCTGGCAGTGCTGCTGATAAATAATAAGATTTCTCTCCTTTCAAATATTTTCATAGGGACAAAAGAATATTATTATGTAGATGCTGGACTGTATATGTCAGAGGAAAGAAAGGATGTGAATAACAATCTCAATTTACTGGCAAGCACCGGTGTGTTATTGAAATCTGACAACCTCCTTCGTAATGGGGCTTTCTTAGTGGATCTACAATTTAGTAACAGCAAAGGCGATGGACTTAAGCAAGTTTCAGCTATTGGTGGTATACTGCGGTATAATCCCGATGAACTTTCTCTCAAAAACGGAACCTCTGATCTTACAATCCCTAATAGTACTGTAGAAATAGATAAAGATTTAACGACAATTGTGAAAGACAGTAGCGGAAAAGAGAAAGGGTTACTATATTTCTTAGTGAGAAAGAAATCCGGTTATATTCAAAATGGTGATAAATTTTTTACACTGCAACTGACTGCAAATACTGCTAAAAGTGAATATAGTATTGCATTGGATACGGTTCGATTAGTCTCTCTGGCAGCCGACAACTCTGATACAAGTGTATTTCTGGATAGTAAGGAGACCGCAGGGATAAGTAATCGTCCACTGGTGATCACTAGGGCTGAAGAACGTATTGAACGATCAGAGCAAATTGCCCCCGAAGGAAAACGTATATATGAGGATTATTTTGACGGGAACGGGAGAAAACTCCGCACAATTATTTTGTACTATGATACAAAGGGACGAGTGTATATGAAGGTCATTCGTTTTCCTGATGGCCGGGAGGAGAAGGAAACATATATAATTTTGGAGGATGGAACAATTATTACAAATCCGGGAGGAAACAGTACAAATACAGATACAAGTCCAAAGAATGCATTTAATCTCACATCTGAAGATGGGATTTTTGAGGTCCGCGCAGGAACTGGAGCGATACTCAATGGAATGAGTATTTATGTAAGAACTATTGATCTTACCGGAGCTCTTCTCCCACAGGGGTTTACTGCACTCAATAACAAGGGATATGAAGTAATCGGAGTAACCCTCAGTGACAATAAAGAGTTTTTTAAAACTCTGAATCCGATAGATTATTTAGTTCATATGCCGGCAATAGCAAAGCTATTAAACAAGTCGTACAATCCAGGTGATCTTGAGCTTTATTACATTAACAGAACAGACAAAAACTGGCTTCAAGTTAAAAAGTTGTATGATATTGATCCGACGATAGCTAAATTAGATGATACTCCGCATAATGCGTATCGAGCGTATTCACTAGGTATTTATGCGGTAGGAGGCAAGACGGTAGGAAACACAAATCCGGTCAATGTCATTCCTGATCCGTTTCTTAATTTAGTACCGAAAACAGAACCGGACACATTTCAAAAACCATCTTCTACTCCTGGGACAACTCCGGTAAAAAGGGTTTGTACTCCAGCAGATCAGTTTCTGGATATTGCCGGTCACTGGGGCGAGTTACATATTGAATCCGCGCGAATCAAGTGTATCATAGGTGGGAAAAGTCCTGGAATTTTTGAGCCGAATACTCCCATCACAAGAGCGGAATTAACCAAGATTGTTGTGAATGCGTTTGATGTTCCTTTATTTGAGGAACAAACATCATTCTTTTCAGATGTAGATTTATATTCATGGTATGCTCAGTTTGTCTCTGCTGCATATAGAGCGGGGATGGTAGAGGGGTATAATGACGGAAAATTTCATCCGAATCAATACATAAATCGTGCAGAAGCATTAAAAATTATATTAGAGGCTGGAGTAACTGTGAAAATGAATTCGCCAAAAAAGATTTCAGATTCGTATGCGCTATGGAGGTATATTTATCCTGACTTTCAATACGTTATATTTAAAGATGTGGCAGTCAATGAATGGTATTCTCCGTATGTTTTTTATGGAGAAAATAATGGAATTGTTGAAGGATATACTGTGCGCGGAGTAAAAGTATTTAAACCGGGAAATAATATCACTAGGGCAGAGGCTGTGAAAATAATTATGGAAATGATCAAAGATCTCTAGGTATTTTTAAAAATTCCTGTACACTTGCAACATCTAATTTTACCTCAAAATATGAAAAATATTTACTTGAAAGGAGTATTGACCGCACTGATATTAGCCGGATTGTGTACTGCCAACACATATGCATATGATGGACCCGGAATTTTGCAAAGCATGAATATCATCCAAGGACGTGGTGAAACAAAAGATTTGGCTTTGGATCAGCCTATTAATAGAGCAGAGTTGATGAAAGTGATCGTAGATAGTGTACTTGCTGGCTCCCCGGATGTAGCTTTAAATTCTAATTGTTTTACAGATGTAACGAATGAGTGGTTTGCAAAATATGTATGTTTTGGAGCGTTCCATGGCTATGTATCAGGTTACCCTGACGGTAATTTTCATGCAGGAAAGCTTGTTACACATGCAGAAGCATTGAAAATCGTGAATGAGGTCTTTGCTCTCGGTGCTGAGAAATATCAAACGTCGAGTACTAATCTCTGGTATATTCCGTATTACAAAAATGCAGTTGCATATAATTTACTTTCGGCAGATTCATTACGCACATCAGATGATTTTTCAAAACCCATAACAAGAGGAGAGGTATTTGAATATATAGCGCGCGCACTTGCAACTTCCGAGTCATCAAGAGAAGATTTTTCCAGTGAATTATATGATGCACTTCGATTAAAATCATTGTCAGTAAATACGATGAATACTTTGACTGAAGATGAAAAGCTATTTCTTAAAGTATTAAAAAACCAAATTGATTATGGATACAGCCCCCAGACATCAAGTGGATCTATGATGTTTGATATGTCCGGAACTGACTTTGGGACACCGATTGCACTTGGATTTCAGGGGACTGTTAATACTAAAGTGAGTGGCTCAACAGAATCACTCGATGGTGAAGAGGTTACAGCTTCATTATTACTGAAGTTCGACGGCCCTATATCTATATTTGGTTCCACAGATACGGCAAATGTCGATGAAAGGGTGCAGTTTATTATTAGAGTTGGATTGACCGCTCAATATAAAGCTGGGTCTGCTGTGTATGTCCGTCTTGATGATTTTAAAATAGTTGAGGCAAAAGCAAATGTGGTTATTAGAGCTGGTTTATATGAAATAGAAACACAGGCACAAAAATTTAAAGGCGTTTGGTATTCTTGGGATATCCCGGCTGATGTGAAAGCAATCATGGGAAATGGTCTTACACCGAATGAAATGAAAGCAAGTGCATCATTTGTACGATTACTGGAGGTGGCGATGGCAAAAACCCCAGCACCGATATTTGATATTGTATCTACAACAAATGGGGATGATATTGTTTTGAGCATATCGTTAAATCCTGATAGTCTTAGTGAATTGATCCTCTCGATTATGGAAAGCACTGACCCAACACAGTTTCGAAATACAAATACATATGAATTACGAAACTCCTTAAAACGAAATATGACTGTAGTTAGAGATGTTTTGCACAAGCTACATTTAGCACTGACAACAAAACAAAGCGATCAGAAAATATATAGTCTCAATTCAGGACTTGATGTGTATACATTTGTTCCAGAACCAAATTCTACTGTAAACCTAAGTTTTGATGCTAAGAACAGCATGTCTTATCCGACAGAGGTCATAATTAAATTCCCGACAGAGTCCCTCCCGCTTCAAAGTTTGTTTGATGCATTTACGGCTGGTGCTATGGTCAATGATTGGAATGTTTTGAAGTTTGTAAAAAATATGGGGACGTATGGAGCAAGTACTCAAAGTGATCTACGACCTGCATATATTAAAGTGTTAGACAATTTACTCAACTAAGGAAATCCTGATAACTGTATATTTCTTCGTCGTCATCGTCATTCGTTCCGAACTAGTAAATAAATACAGTTACGTCTCTCATTCCTTGACTCCTTGAACTATACTATTTATCAGGATTCCTCTAAACTTTGGTTTAAAATTTCTTTGAGACTTCCATTTTCAAGAAATGCATGGAAATCATCACAGCCTCCAATAGCCAGAAAGATCTGCGGCACGGTAGAACGTCCGGAGATCTTTTTCATTTCCTCCAGCTTTTCTACATTATCCGAAACTTCAATTTCTAGATATTCAATCCCTTCTTTGTGCATTGTATCTTTTGCTTTGGCGCAATAGGGACAATATTGTTTTGAATAGATTATTGCTCTTTTCATACTTGCGTAAATTAAGAAATGTAAGTACCATACCTAAAGTATATAGCTTTTAAAAATATGACCAAGAAAAAATCAGGTTTTGTAGCAATTATAGGACGGCCAAATGTGGGGAAATCGACGTTGATGAACACCATCCTCGGGAAAAAAATCGCGATTGTTTCACATGTACCGCAAACAACGCGAAATACAATTAGGGGAATATATACCAAAGATGATGCGCAGATTGTGTTTCTGGATACTCCCGGTATTCATGAAAGTGCCAAGATGTTTAATAAGATTTTATCCAGCCAAGCTATTACAAGTATTGGAGAGGCTGATATGATTTTGTATATGGTGGATGTGACTCGGCCGTTTGGTCAGGAGGAGGAGATAATCGTGGATATGCTTTTAAAAGCAAAAAAGCCGGTAATTTTGGCGTATAACAAAGTAGATGTGAAAGGAAGTAAGGTCGCCGAAAACTCTATATTTCTAAGGGATAAATTTAAAGATTTCCCTGCGGTTACTGAACATTTTATTTCCGCTCTTAAAAACTCGTATGTGGATGAGTTGATGGATACGATTTTAGATAAACTTCCTGAAGGTGAATTCTATTATCCCGAGGGGATGTACACGGATATGGCTATTGATTTCCAGGTCTCCGAGCTAATTCGTGAGAGTATTTTGCATTTATCGTATGAAGAAGTCCCACATGCCACCAAGGTCGAAGTGAAACATATTGATGATGACAGTCTCAAACTTATTTCCATTTATGCGGATATTTTAGTTGAACGTGAGGGGCAAAAAGGAATCATGGTCGGGAAAGGAGCCTCCAAACTAAAAGAGATCGGGATTCAGAGTCGCCAAAAATTGGAAGATCTTTTTAATAAGAAGGTATTTTTGAAATTACAGGTAAAGGTGGATGAGAACTGGAGAGCGAAGATGTTCTAAAAAATCTCTAAAACATGCATATTTCTTCGTCGTCATCGTCATTCGTTCCTCGCAGTAGTTATCACTACAGCTGCGTCACTCACTTCTCGACTCCTTGAACTATACAAGTTTTAGAGATTTTTTAGCATGAATACATAAATGTGCTAAGCCTCGATCTCTTGTCGTAACGAACGTGAAGACAATGGAGAGGCGTGCACTTTATGTTTCATGCGGTCATCTTGAACCTACTCATCTTCTTCATTCGCCTCAGGCCTCATCAGCGGAAATAACACCACATCTCTCAGATTCTCTGATTGTGTCAAAATAGCAACGATCCGGTCTATCCCCATCCCAAAACCTGAAATCGGTGGCATACCGTATTCCATTGCTTTGATATAATCATCGTCTTTTGAATGTGCCTCATGATCGCCCTCATTCTTGGCCATAGCTTGTGCATCAAATCGCTCTGCTTGATCTTGAGGATCTACCAACTCTGAATATGCATTGACGATCTCCCACGTCCCTACAACAAGCTGGAATCGATCAACTGAGTTTGGATTTGTATCATTCTTCCGAGCAAGGGGAGAGAGCTCAATTGGATGTCCTGTAACAAATGTAGGATGAATGAGTTTTGGTCTTGATACAGACTTATACAAGTGATCGACCATGTTTCCAAATCCGAGATTATCGAGTTTTTCAATATGAATTTTCTTGTCTTTAATCGCCTTCATTAATTTTTCTTTTGTATTCTCGTTCCCAATATCAATTCCAGAATCTTTTAATATGAGTTCCCTCAAAGTGACTCTCGGCCATGAGGGGGTAAAATCTACACTATGCACATTCCCGTCTCGATCAAGAATATCGATCTTCATATCCATACCCAAGGACTTAAAAATGTACGTAAACATCTTCTCAGTGAACGCAATGTTGTCCTCAAAATTCCAATACGCTCCATAATGCTCCAGCATCGTAAAATCCTGCAAATGACTTGGATCAATCCCTTCATTTCGAAAGATTCTTCCGATTTCAAACACCTTTTCAAATCCGCCGATAATGCATTCCTTGAGATATGTTTCCGGTGCAATTCGTAGAAATACATCTGTATCTAATGCTCTATGATGAGTAATAAATGGCGTTGCAAGAGCTCCCGAAGCACTATTAGTCAATACTGGTGTTTCTACCTCTATAAAATTCTCAGACCAATAAAACTCACGCAAATACCGAATAAAGTTAGATCGAAACTCAAACCGTTTTTTTGTATCCGGATTTGCAATGAGGTCCAAGTATCTCTGACGATATAATTTTTCTTTATCAACAAGTCCATGATACTTCTCAGGAAGGGGACGAAGCGCCTTACCGAGAAATGTATATTCACTCACAAGCAAAGTTATCTCTCCATGTTTCGTTAAAAATAAATCTCCTTTAACTCCGATGAAATCCCCGATGTCCATTTTCTTTTGCAAGAAAACATATGCATCTTTTCCTATGACATCCTGCATAAACGCTAACTGTATTTTCCCCGAGTCATCCAAGAGATGCGCGAATGAGAGCTTCCCGTGCTCACGAAACATGGTAAGTCTTCCTGCGAGTGAATATGTTGATTTTGGCTCAGCTTTTAATTCTTCTACATCACAAACTTTTTTATCTTTTAACAATTCCTGTGTTTGATGCGACTTCTCATAGCGTTCCGGATAAGCTTGCACACCCATTTCTTGTAAATCTGCTAATTTTTTCTTTCTTTCATCAAATTCGTGGAGTGGAGCTGTCATACATTATCAATAAAAATAAACCGGCAATATGTTAACGTAAAAATGCGAAGAGTGAAATACAAAGTGCAAGAAGTATGCGGTAGATCACAAATGAAGTTACAGTGTGTTTTTGTAGAAATGAAATGAGGAATGCAATCACAAGGTAGCCGGAGATAAACGATGAGATAAATCCTGCGAGAAAATATATGATGGTTGGCATATCCATAGTTATACTATAGAGATCCTTGAGTTTAAATAAACCTGCCAGAATTGTGATTGGAGTGCCTAATAAAAATGAAAATCTTGCTGCATTTTCTCGTGTATATCCTAGGAACATACCTGCCGTCATAGTTGATCCTGATCTGGAGACCCCCGGGATAAGTGCAACCATTTGCATAAGGCCGATGATGCATGCATCTTTGAGATTCATGCTAGAGAGAGTTTTCTTTTTCTTTCCGTATTTGTCTGCGAGGAAAAGTAGCACTCCAAAAAATATTAGTGTAAAAGATACAACATAAATTGTTTTGGATAAATTTTCCTGTGAGAAGAGAGATTCTATTTGTTTATCAAATAAAAACCCGATAATCCCGGCAGGCAGTATTCCTAAAATCACTCCTAGTGTGAGAGTACGAGTTTCATGTAGATCTTCTTTTTTTGTAAACGACTTTGGTGCAAGAACACTCTTTGCCATACGCAAAAAGTCTTTCCAGAAGAATAACAATAGCGCAGCGGCAGTACCTAAATGAAGGGAAGTATCAAATACAAGTCCTGGAGTCTCCCATCCAAAAAGCCATGGTACTATGGTAAGATGCGCGCTCGAACTAACGGGCAGAAATTCAGTGAGCCCCTGGACTATACCCAGGGCGATTGCTTGGAGAATATGAAGAAAAAGATCCATGAAGATAGTGTGATAAATTGTGCATTCACTATAGTCACTGAAAAAAGTGGTGCAAGAAAAAGTTGCCCCACCTGCACATGGCGGGTGGGGGCTGTGGTGATTACTGTGTTTTATTTTTGTTCAATTTCTTCCTCCTCATCTTCTTCAACTTCTTCTGTAAAAAGGTATTGAAACTCTTCCGGTGAAGAGGCTTCTTCTAATGTTAAGCCAAACTCAAATACAAGTTTTAGAACCTGGAGGTAATGATCCATTACCACTAAGACGTCTTTTGTATTTACAGAGTTGTTATCAATGATCTTTGTGAAAAGTAATCTAAGTGGAAAGACCATCAGTGTGTCTTCGTCGTCTAGAATATACTTTGTTTGAAGCTCAATAAATTCTGGATGTTCTGCAATGGACAGATAATCTTGACTTTCTTCCTTATCTATCAACACTTCATCATCACAATCGGCAAGAAGATCTTCTAATTCCTCTTTGCTATTGCAAGATTCCAGAGCTTCATCTAGGACGAGGCCTAAATCTTCGTTATTAATCAGCTTCCTTACTAAAGAATAATGCTCAATAATAAGAATGACAATTTCGGCCTTAATTAGTCTTAAATCCATGATACTGATAAAGAGTGGTTTATGAGGTAAGACTACTTCAGTCTCGCCATCACTTAATCCATACTTTTTTTGTAATGCTAAAAATTTAGAATCTTTTTGAATATAGATTTCCGGCCCAGCCATAGCTGCCTCCAGATCTCTACTTTTAACAGATTCGAATCTTTGCACCGTTGTTGTGGTACCATTTTGTTGAAGATACTTATTTAAAGTCATGCTGCTCCTATCTTTTTTGCGTTATTTGTCTCACATATATAGAAGATTTGATCATAAGTCAAAACGAAAATCAAATATGTCTATAATACAGGTACAGTACCGCTTCACACATCTGTGAAACCAAGACCACTTTCCCAATTCCAACGCCCATGAATCCCTCCTCTCCAGCTTCAAAAATCTCATTCTCAATTTGAACTGACCCACTCTCTACATAAAATGCCGTTCCATTCGAGAGAGGGAAGACATACTCTCCTGAAAGAATCACCTTCTCAATAACCAGCCCCTCAAAATCAAAAAGCCTCTCATGAATGCACCCATGATCTGAAGATATTACTTCATCTTCCTTCACCTTCCTTGTTATACCATCCAACTTCGCATGTCCAATAACTGCAAGCGCCAGCTCCGGTTTCTCTTTCCCTGGTCTTGGAATTTTTCCGTCAGTTTTATCATAGAGCCCAATGGTGGCATCAGCTAAACCGCCCTTTGCAATTTCACCAATGGTCGGGCTATTCGACCACTCATACAAAAAGCTCTTGTACCGGATCGCATGCACCAACCCGCCCTGCACGCAGAGTTTTTGCGGAGTATCGAAAGTAATGAGATTGAGGTGTTGCTCCAAATTTCCATCTGCAACCGCAGTAAATATCTCTTTATCAGAAATATTCTCTTTGAACCCAAGGTAAAACGATCCTGTCCCAAGCCACACTTCTGGCTTGGAGGGAATCGTTGTATGATTTTTTGCTGGATGAACCTGTACAGAAAGTGAGCCTTTATTTTTATCCGGATGAGTATCAATCAATTTCATCACAATCCCGAGGTATGGTCCGAAATACTCAAAATGTTTTGTACCGAGAAGTGGATCCCAATGTTGTGAAATGAAATCTGAAAATAAAACTGGGCCATTTTTTGTGATAACCATTGACCCCATTTTCTTGTCATCCGAAGCGATCCATCTTTCGGCGATGATATCATTTTTATCTATTCCCAAGCCATCTTTATTAGATACGGTCTTTATAATATTCGAGAGTGAATACGGCTTTCCCCAGGTATACCCAGTAGTATCAGTTGGTTTCGCCGTGCGGATGTTGGGGAGGAAGCGGAGGATCATAAAGTTGATTAATACTCTCTAGATCTACTTCCAACTCCACTATATGTCAATTTCTCTTCCAAAATCCCAAATTCGTGATACCATAAAACATATTCACATCCTACATATGCCACAGCTACGTGCTCAAACATTACTGGACGCATGTATGCATTATGAAATAGAGGATCAAAAACTTCTTCATAAGGCTATTTCTTTGGCGACAGAAGCGCATGAAGGACAGATCAGAAAGTCGAATGGACTACCATATATCATCCATCCGCTTGATGTTGCGTTAGATCTTGAGAATAATTATAAAGACCCTAAGCTGACTATCTCAGCAATTTTGCACGACGTGGTTGAAGATAACAAAGCAATAGTAATTAAGCGTATTTATCAAGAATTCGGCAAGGAAATCGGGTTTATTGTAGATAGTATGACCAAAGGCACTCTCTCATTTTATGGTCTTGACCTGGAATTCGCTTCCTATCGCGATAAGTTCCTCTATGGAGGGATCAAGGATGTCCGAGTCTTTCTCGTTAAACTTTCCGATCGCAAAAACAATCTGGAAACACTCCACGCCTTCCGTGAAGTGAAACAAATGCGTATTTCTTTTGAAACTCAGGCCCTCTATATTCCTCTCAAAAAAATTCTGAAATTCGGAGAGTCAAGTACTCCGCTTCCACTAGTTCAACAGGATTTTGAAACATATGCGCAGGAGAATCAAATCCTCAAACCACGGGATTTGGAAAACCATTTATACTCGTACTCTTTCAACGATTTCACACATGCGCTTTTTGATGAGGTCTATTCATGCTCTGAGAACGTTGTTTGGGAGATCCGGGATATCACCAGATTTGAAGAAATGCTTCAAAATGAAGAATTTAATACATGTACACAAATAATTTCTTGCGAGTATGATGGGAGGGAAACGAAGATTAGATTTAAAATGACGAAACCTTTGTTTGCGTCTGAGGAGAATGTGTCCAAGTTTTCTATTACAGGTTTTAGCCAAATTTAATTATGGTCAGACATCATATCATAGCCAACGACCTCGAATTTCACTTAGAGTTTTTGCGCGGGATTAAAAATAGGGTGGTCGATGAAAAATTTTTGTATCTTGGTTCAAATGCAAAAAAATACTATGAGCAAATGCGGAATATGGCGGGGAATATGCCTGACGACGTACCTTCTCTTTCAGATATGTTGAAAGAAATCACAGGTGCGATCAGTCCGTCTCGATCAACAGCGTATATTAGCGTTGGTTGCGGTGATTCTCATTTGGATAAAGAACTTGTTATTGCTTTGGGACAAAAGATCAAAAAGATTGAATACTTTGGAGTTGATTCTTCTCGGTCTATGCTCCAAATGTCTGAGGAAAATGTGAAGGGTTTGCCTTTTGATTCATCACTTATTGTTGCTGATTTCATGTCTCGATCGTTTGCGAATGAAATTAAATTGATGACGAAAGATTTTGACCAGAGGGTGTTTGTTTTTCTGGACAATACTATAGGTAATATGTCACAGACAGCCTGTGTTGATTCTCTGTACAATATCATGGAGAAAAATGATATATTGTTGGTAGAGGCGAGCTTGAGGGATGGCTTGCGTAAAGAAGATGACATTAGGACGTTTAAAAAGTATATTAGTATGCTTGAAGAACAGAATGAATATATGCGCGAGTTTTTGCATTATCCACTGAAGAAGATCGATATGCAGAAGGAGATGATGAAGATATTTATTGAAACTTTTTATGAAGACAGTGTTGGAGCCATTGGAGCGAAATACAGCTTCCAAGTGATGAAACCGGTGACGGTGGAGTTTCGTAATGAGGTACTTCATTTTTTACCACCTGAGAGGATTTCGATTCTTGAGACAAGGCGGTATGATCCTGCAAAGTTTATTGAATACTTTGAGGGACATGATTTCGGCTTGAAAAGCTCGTTGATAAAAAATAAACGAGGGTTGTTTACTTTTGAGAGGTTTTAAAATGTATTGGAACAGTAAAGTACACGTCTCGCAATTAGACTGCACGTTCGTTCCGTCAAGAGATCGAGACTTAGCACATTTACTGTTCCAAATATTTTTTTTAAAGTTTTCAGAAAGGTGAACAAAATTTGGCATTCTCCCCAAGTTCTTCCTCGATTTTGAGTAAACGATTGTATTTTGCGATGCGCTCTGACCTTGAAAGGGAGCCGGTTTTGATTTGTCCTGAGCCTGTACCTACTGCAAAGTCTGCAATGGTGGTGTCTTCTGTTTCCCCACTTCTATGAGATATGATGTAGTTGTAATTATTTTTTCGGGCAAGCGCGATGGTAGATAGTGTCTCTGATACAGTACCGATTTGGTTAAGTTTGATGAGGATGGCGTTTGCCATTTTTTGATCAATTCCCAGTTGAAGCCTTTTTTCATTGGTCACAAAAAGGTCGTCGCCGACAAGCTGAAGTGTAGATCCTAGTTTTTCTGTGATATCTGTAAACCCGACAAAATCATCTTCGCTGTGTGAGTCTTCGAGAGAGACGATGGGAAACTTTTTAGAAAGCTCTATGAAGTGGGAAGTAAGCTCATTTGAATTGAGTTCTTTCCCGTCAATTGTATATACTCCATTTTCATAAAATTCTGAGGCGGCCGCATCGATGGCAATACCAATGCTGTCTTTGTGACCTGCAATCATGGCCGCTTGCATAATGAGAGCAAGAGCCTCTTCAGTTGTTGCTACTTTTGGAGCAAAGCCTCCTTCATCACCTACTGATGTGGTGAACCCTTTCTCTACTAAAAGTTTTTTTAGATGTTGAAAAACTTCAGCACCGATACGAAGCGCCTCATGAAACGAGGTAATATTGATTGGCACGATCATGCACTCTTGTACACTAAGTCCACTGTCCGCATGCTTCCCGCCGTTGATGACGTTCATCATGGGGGTGGGGAGCACGGGATCAACTTTTGTGTCGGTATGTTCTGAAAGGAGGTCTCCGATATGTTGGTAGAGTGGAATATTTTTTACTTTTGCTCCGAGACGCATGATGGCCATAGAAACGCCGACCATGGCATTTGCGCCGAGATTACTTTTGTTTGGAGTTCCATCGAGTTTTATCAGTATATCGTCGATATGTTTCTGATTGGTTGGGTCTTGGCCAATGAGTGCCTTTTCGATAACAGTATTCACATGTTCGACTGCCTTGAGGACTCCTTTCCCGAGGTACATCTTAGGGTCGCCGTCTCGAAGTTCGAGTGCTTCATGGGAGCCGGTTGATGCGCCACTCGGAACTTTGGCGACTTCTGTGTGTTCTGCTGTCTCTACTTCTACTTCGAGAGTTGGCCATCCACGTGAGTCGAGGATTTGGCGGGCTTTGATATTGGTGATGGGGTTCATAGTTTTTGATGGAGATTGTGAGTTGATTGTAGTGGTGATGGGGGATGATGTAAATATTGAAAAAGCCACACGCTGGGCGCGTGGGCTTTTAGAAAATGAAAATCTTTATTTTTTTGGATCAATGATTGGTGGAGATTGGGGTGTTAGCCCCCCCCCACATGTTTGGCTTTGCCTGAACTGGGTCCCCTTTCTATATTCATTCTTTTTTTACCGCAGCAAGGACAAGTATCTGACTTGTCATTTGGAGTTGCAAAACAATGTTTTTTAACAGTCTCCTCTTTTTTATTATATGGTTCATTAAAGCACGGAAGAGTAATAGACATAGAGTATTTCCAGCCATATTTTTTTGAATAATAGGGCAGGTGTGAAAATTTGCAATAAATAATATTATACAATACTTTTTAAAATATATTTTGTATCGTATATGCACTAAAATTCTTGCCCGACATAATGATCTGTGTTACTCATATGTATGAATTATTAATACTAAACATATGGCTGAATCAAAGGTTATAGATATAAAAGAATTCTCTAAAAATGCTAAAAAACTTGTGACAAAGGATACAGTTCTTTATCTTCGAGAAGGGAAAAGCATACTATATCAAGTTAAACCTTTGTCTGAAAACCAAAGGCACAAACAAGAATTGATAGATACTGTTAGAAGAAGTAGGGAAGATGTTAAGGCCGGTAGGGTACATTCAACTGAGGAAGTACTTAAATTATTAGAAATAAAATGATCTATAAAGTTACTTATACAGATGTTGTAATAGTACAGTTAAGACAGTTACATAATAATGATTCAATCAGAATTGTAAAAAAGTTAGGTTTCTATGCAAGTTCTCCAAACCCACTTACTTTTGCGAAGAAACTAACCAACTTTGATATTGCAGAATGGAGATTTAGAGTAGGGAGTTTCAGAATTTTATTTGATTTATTACCAAACGGATAAAT
>CAYGEY010000008.1:0-40034 GCA_964349065.1 uncultured Candidatus Peribacteria bacterium
CTACAGTATATTGACCTTCTTTAGTTATTTTCACACCTATAGTCCCGTTACGAAGGATGTTCCAAACGTCCTGTACTGTTACCGAAGAAACATAGTAACTTGTTTCGGAAGTAAACAAGCTACTGATAATATCTGCATTTTTTTCACCAAACAAACCAACGAGAAACTTCCACACATTATCTGATGACACATCCGGAATAGAAATGAATCCAGAAAAATTATTAGCGCCGAGCAAACTATTTGACATTTCCTTTGTGAGATAACCATTACCATTAATAAGTGCAATTAGTTCTTTTGGTAAAATATTATTCAATCGCATTCGTAGTTTCCCATCTTGAAAAGAAATGCTACCAAAAAAATCTTTAAACGTACGTGCAATACTCTCTTCAGCTAAACGCTGATAGGGTAACATTAACCTCCCGGTACTGGTTTGAGGAAACGGAAGAGAGATACTTCCAACAGTTTGGAATCCAATAAGACCACTACCAAATTTTGAGTCATCAACGGCATTTGAAAGTTGCTCTGATTGCCCATCCAGTTCAAGATGAACAACAACTGCATCATTAGAAAAATAACACATATACTCAAAACAATCTTTCACCTGCATACCCAAAGATATCATTTCCTTTTCAAAAGTAACTTTTTCCTTTGGAGCAAATACAAGAATATACCCATCATTGTACAAAACAGCATACACAGGGAGTCTCTGCATCTGCGTAATATGAGCCACTTTTTGTATCATCGGTAAGATACTAGTTCTCACCTCCGGATCCTGATCCAAAAAATGTGTCTTCTCAATATATTTTACAAATAGATCAGTATCTACATTTTCATTTGAAATTCTTACTACCATCTGCGCTCCGTATTCTTCAAAAAGTTTTAACGGATTCTCACGAAAAAATCGATATGCCATAAATGCCAAACCAACAACAGTAAGTACTAACAAGAAGGAACTACCAAATACTAATAATGCCTTTGAAGAAGTTACATGTTGTATCGACAATGCTTTCTCGATTTTCTTCTCAATTTTCACCACCTTATTTGCCGGCTTTTTCTCTCCTTTTTTCATAGCATTTTAAACATGTATACTCAAAAAATGTATACATACCTAGTTGATAGTCAAGCGCTCATCAAACGTTTTCCCTAGCCAAAATTTGAAATACTCCTCCCACTCACTTTTGGAAGTTTCCCAGTACGCATAAATTGCAATATGCGGCATGTGGTCAAGATCTAGATTTTTAGTCGCCGCAATCATACCAAGGAGGCTCGAATGCATGTTCTCAGCATCAGGATGAAACTTCTTTCCTGGCTTATCGTATGTCGGAATTCCAATAAACACAGTATGATCTTTATCCCCAACCAAAGCCCTCGCCAAACTCTCAACATACATCGCGTAATAATGTGGTTTAGTAAATCCTGAATCATAACTCATGATCACAATTTGATCCACTTTTTGCAAAACCTTTTGGAAAAAATTGAGATCCCACATGGTTATATCAGGTGAGTACAATTTCACCAAAAGCCGTCCGAAAGAAAATGGTTCAACATCATCTGCCGATACAGAAAGAATCTTCTTCTGTCCATGAACAAGGGTTTCCAATTCATCGAGCAAAGATAAAAACTCCGTATCATTATTAAGTATAGGCTCAATATTAAGGTGCACCCCATCAAACCCTTGTTTCAATATTTCATTAACACTATTTTTCATTTTTTCAATAGTCACACTGTTAAGCTCCAGTGGCCCTCCCCAATTTTTTCGCACTTGTCCAAGCCATGCCTGAATATGCAACTCTGGATAAGAATTTTTCAGAGTTGAGATAAAATACTTCGCATGCGGATACAAACTTGCTGGCAAACTTCCATCCTCGGCAAACGGACCACTATGAACAAATATATCGGTAATATTTGCTTCCTCAAGCAATGTTGCTAATTGAGCAACTTTCGCCACATCAACCTTCTCTCCAACCCATTTATGCTCGAGATACACTGCATTTGTTTTTGAAATTGGCGAGTTTGGCATCACCATCGGTTGCTCAAAATACGCTTTTGAAGCCACTTCCAAATAATACACTACCAACAATGATAAAGTGAGGATCATGAAGATCATCCCAAGCCCACCCCAAAATACAAATTTTCCTACCTTAAAAATACTCATACAGAATATTAAAGTTCAAGACCAACTATTTTCCTAACTCGTTTCATTTTTTCCGATGCGTATTCTCGTGCTTTTTCTCCACCTTCGACCATGACTTTTTTGAGATACTCACGATCCTGCATGAGGGACTCATATTTTTCTCGCATCGGAGCGATGTGAGTGTTTAACTTTTCAAACAATATATTTTTTGCCTCTCCCCATCCCATTCCACCTGCGCAGTATTTCTGAGCAAGAGCATTTTTTTCTTCTTCGTTAGAAACATAGGAATACAGTGTATAAATAACATCACCTTCAGTTTCCTTTGGCTCTTCAATTCCCTGCGACGAAGTGGGGATCTTCATAATCAACTTTTTTAACTCATCTTCTTTTGCAAAAAGCGGGATCGTATTTCCATAACTTTTACTCATTTTTCGACCATCCAAACCGACTATGGTTTGAGCCTCTATTTTAACTAATGCACCAGGAAGTTTCATCTCATCAGTATTATAAGTACTGTTAAAATGTTGAGCAATATCTCTAGTCATTTCTAAATGTTGAAGTTGATCCTTACCCACTGGAACAGAATCAGGGTCAAACAATAAAATATCCGAAGCCATCAATATCGGATAATTGAATAGGCCCATATTCACACCGGTATCAGGAGATAATCCTTTTGCTTCATTCTCATCAAGCTTTGCTTTATACGAATGTGCTCTATTCATCAATCCCTTCTCTGTAAAGTTCATTAAAATATTACACAGCTCAAATGTCTCTGGAACATCCGATTGACGATATACCAATATTTTTTTTGGATCTAAGCCACAAGCAAGATAAACGGCAACAATCTGATATGTATATTCAGAAATCAATGAAGAATCCTTTAAGCTATTGAGCGAATGTATATCAGCAATAAATAATTGGGAAACTTCATATCCTGATATTTCTGTAAGAGCTGGCTGTATATACCCAAAATAATTCCCCAAATGCACGATCCCTGTCGGCTTAATCCCTGATAAAAGTTTTTTCTTGTTCATGACAATTTATAATATAAAGTTCCAATAGACAAAATATACCAGAGAGAATAATTTTCACCATATTTTCTATGCACTCCTTCAAAAACTATGTTCAGACACATTTTATCAAAATTCTCGCCATTATTTTTTGGGTTCTTTTCGCATCAAGTTTTGTTTTTTATCAAAGTTGGTCGGGCTTAAGTTACATCGACATGGCGAAAAATCTCCTTCAATTTATCCAACATTCGCCATTTGGTATTCTACTTTTACTCATCGTGTATTCTTTAAGACCGCTCCTCTTTTTCCCGGTTACTATCATGCGAGTTATCCTCGGAGCATTATTCGGATTTTGGCCCGCATTTTTTCTTGTTATCATAGCAGAAAATTTATCAGCATCCGTTGCCTATGGCCTTGGAAGATTTTTTGGTGAAGGACTTATCCCTCTCGATGGAAAAGGCTTTCTTTCGAAATGGAAGACACGCATTCATAAAAATAGTTTCACGTCCGTATTTTTTTTAGAGCTGACGTTTTTGCATTTTGACGTCGTGCATTATTTCTGCGGAATCATGCACACGAAATACATTCCGTTTTTGATGGGAAGTTTTTTAGGGATACTCCCTGGTATGCTAGGATTCCTCAGTTTTGGAGCAAGTATTGAAAATCTGGAAACACTGGACATGACAAAAATCCATATAAAGCCGGAGATGGCCATGATTGGATTCGGGTTTATCGGAATTGGGATTATGTTGTCAGTGTGGTTTCATTTGAGGAGCAAGAGGGAGGAAAAAATTACTTCCTAAACCCAGCCAATTCTTCTTTTGAAATTGCTTTTCCTGCAAATATTGCTACAGGTGCATTGTTCGTAATATCAACCACAACAGTCGCATCATCATTGATAGAGTACATCCATGATTCATCACCTTTTTGTGATACACTTGCATCATCATTGGCCACAACCTTTTTCACAAACATGAGATCCGCAAAATACGCATCAACTTTTGTCATGCTATCTTTTTCACCAACTTTGATGAGATCTTTCACTGCCGCCATCTTATCCTCCTTCGGCAAAAGCATCATACTATCTCCTTGCGCACCGGCCTTACCGGAACTATTTATATTTCCTCCACATGAAGCGAGAAGCAAAGAAGCTGACAAAACTATTGAAACGAGCGCGAATGTTTTTTTCATAAAGTGGAAAGTAAATGAATCTATTTTCAAACTAATTTTAGCCTAGATAGAATTTGAGTCAAAAAGAAAAACAAGAGGGGTTGACACTCTTCACTTTAAGTTCCATATTAAATTAAATACAGAAATGAAAGGAATATTTGGTATGCTTTATAAAGATTTACTTACAACAATAGAAAATCTTTTCAAACAAAAGAAAGAGGCAACAAACAACATATCAATTGAAAGAAAGAAGATAAAAGAAATTGATAAAAAACTAAAATTACTTTCTGAAAAAAAGTCAAAAGCTGACAAAATTCCGTGGGGTTCAATTCCCTATGATAACAGATTGATTTAGCTATCAATTTCAAACAGACAAAAGTTAGGCCTCCCAGGTCTATTCAAACTAAGACCTACTTGTAATTTATTTTCAAGAGGTCTTTTATTTTTATCTCACTCACCTATCTTCCATACCCCCTTCTCCAAAAAAGCCTCAATAGTCTGCCTCCCAGCCTTATTAATCAAATTAGAATGTGAGAGCTTATTTTTCTTCGCATATTCAATTAGAGTCATTATCTTCTTCCCCTCCAAATACGCCAATCGCTTATGATAACTATTGGTCAATGCCTTACCTACTATCTCTTCCATAATCCCAGTTTCACCCTTCTGATCAAATTCATGAAATGCATCATAATATTTTCTCCTATCAATGAACTTTATATTGATTGGTACAAATCCTTCTCGAATAAGCAAATAATTATTAATCACTCTTCCGATACGACCGTTACCATCAACAAATGGATGTGCATGTTCAAAGGTTAAATGTAGCCTTGCAATTCGTTTCACAATATTTTCATGGCTTAATGCATTATATTCGATAAACATTTTTTCAAGCCTCTCAATAACCTCATGTGGACTTGGAGCAATATGATTACCCACACGAACATATTCTTGATTATGACGAAATCTCCCCGCAACATCATCACGAATATTAGAAATCAACATTTTATGAAGTGATAAAATAACATCCAAGGTCAACTCTTGTTCTTTCGCGCGCATATCTACATATGCCACCACCCTAGCCAAATTTTTTGCTTCGAAAATTTCTCTCTGTGAAATAAATCGATCCAGATCAATTTGCAAAAGTATCTTTTCCGTTTCCTCAAGACTCAAAGTACTATTCTCAATCGCATTTGAGTTATATACTTGTTCTGCTATTTCAGTTTCTAAAATAAGTTGAATAAGAGCATCCTTGCCCTGTATTGATTTGTAGTATCTCTCTCGAAGATCATGTACCCTCTTCACTATTTTTAATATTTTTGGCATGAACTTATTATAATTATTTTCACGTTTTTTGCAACAAAATCGTGAAAATATTCAAAAATAACTATAATTTTCACGATTATCTCTCTAAAATCGTGAAAAAAATTCTGGCGGAAGGGGAGGGATTCGAACCCTCGCTGGGATTTCTCCCACTACAGGTTTAGCAAACCCGCCTCTTCAGCCACTTGAGTACCCTTCCGTACCTAATAGTGTTTGCTACCTTACAATTTGTAAGCACGGAGATTATAGAAGTGCAAAGAAGAAAAAGAAAGTATTTTTTTAAAATGAATTATTGTAATTATATCTTATAATATAATTAAAACAACGCAACTATTCATTCTTTGCAATATGCGTGATTATCCGCTAGGATAGCTTCGAATATATCATTACTATGTACTTACTATGAAAAAACAAATTGCAGTAGTAGCAATACTCGCTACTTCAGGTCTATTTCTTGCCTCTTGTACTAACACAATTAATTCAACAACTACCTCAACCGGTACAACCGCAACTGAAGTGAAAAAAGATATGCTTACTCTTTCAAAAACAACTTATTCAAGTAACGAAGATGTCATGATTGACTATGCTGTTGAAAAGCTTTCACAAAATGCGTGGATTGGTATCATCCCATCTGACACAGCTCACGGAAGCGAGTCTACCAACGATCAATATGACATTGCCTATCAATATTTAAGCGGCTCTACATCAGGTACAAAAACATTTACTGCTCCGGCAAAACCGGGAAAATATGATTTCCGTTTAAGCGACGCGGGTAAAGAACTTTTCTCTGTTTCTTTCACTGTTGAGGCAGGAGTAGGAGCCGATATCAAACCGGCAGTCACTCTTACTAAAACAAAGTATAAAGCAGGTGAAGCATTGGCGGGTCAATTTATGGCTCCTTCTACACTTACAAAAAACGCATGGATAGGAGTAATCCCTTCTAAAGTCGCTCATGGAACTTCTAAAGAAAACGATGCGAATGATCTTTCATACCAATATATTTCAGGAAAAACTCAAGGTAAACTTGAACTTATGGCGCCAAGTGAAAAAGGGTCATATGACCTTAGAATGAGTGAAAGCGAATCAGCCGGAGGAGAAGAGGTTGCCACAATGACATTTACAGTTGAATAAATAGAACTGAATAAAACAGCTCTCATCTGAAAAAATGAGGGCTTTTTATTTTATGCAATTAAATATTGCTGAGTCTTTTAAGCGATTTATACTTTGGTTATTATCACCGCCTCATTATGCAAAAATCACTATCTCAACTCCTAGAATTCCACCTGGCTTTTCAAAGACACATAGAATTATCCCCTACAAATGATGTTAGAACTGAAGTCAAAGAAGAAAGAAAAATGCTCATCACAGAAGAGACAAAAGAATTGATTGAAGCAATAGACAGTGGAGATATAAAGGATATATCCAAAGAAATGTGTGACGTGTTATATGCTGTACTTGGGACAGCAGTAGCTTTTGGATTGCAAGACAAACTCATGGATGTGTTTGACGCAGTTCATGAAAGTAATATGTCCAAATTGGACAGAGATGGTAACCCACTGATCCGAGAAGATGGAAAAATCTTAAAATCAGAATTATACAAAAAACCTGAATTAGAAATACTTTTTCAGTAAAATTTAAAAAGCCCCCTCATCGGCAGGCTTCTTAAAATGAACAATTTGCTTTATTTCGTAATTGTCTTCCAAATTCCTGTAAGAGCAATCAACCCTCCTGCTGCCATTGATAACCAAAAACCAGTTTCTATTTTAATCAATTCTGCCGCCGCTTCACCTACATTCGCCGCACTCGGCATATTGAGATATACAACACCAACAAACAAAAGTCCAAGGATAATAGACACAATGCCCCAAGCCATGTTTGATTTCATAAATCCGATAATGGCCATAATTGCAGTAATCACTCCAAATCCAACGAGAATTTTCCCTGTTGAAACTGAAAACGGAACAAGTGTCATTTCACCAACTGTGTACCAAGGTAAAAATGCAGTAACAATTCCGAAGAAACTTGCTAACAAGAGAGCACCTGAAGACATCTGTTTTGAAGAATCCATAAAAAAGGAAAATAAGATAAATTATACCCATAGTACATAACTATAAGACAATATCAAGAATATTACACTTTCACCCCATTCTCCCGTAAATATTGTATCAATCTATTTACGGGTAATGCTGCCTTAAAGAGGATGATGCACATGGTATGATTTGTTATAGCTACTAAGAATTTACTCCCTAATCACAAACTGATCAAACCCCAACTCTACTAATTTCTCATACGCCTCCCAAACCTCATCAGGAATTTCCTGAAAGATCTGATATCCTTTTTCTACATACACTTTGATCCTCTGTAGATCTCCTACCATGACATTAATAGCCAATTCCATAGGTATCTCATTTGTTGGATAATCCTCAAATGGAATCTTTGGAGAAGTCACAATCACTTTTTTCTCCGGCCATCGCTTTTTGAATGCAGCATAACTCCTCCTTTCCATATAAGGCTTCTGTACAAGTATAAAAGACTCAGGATGAAGATGTTTCTCTTGTAACAACTGCTTACTAAAAAGAATATTATCCCCTGTGTTTGTAGATTTATTTTCAATCAGAATAGCATGTTCAGGAACTCCCATGTCGATAGCAATTTTTGCAAATGTCACAGCTTCTGTATCTTTCCAAACTCCTTCTGTATTTTTTCCAAGCCCACCAGAAAAAAGTATAAGTGGCGCCCAACCCTGAAAATAAAGTTCCGCGGCACGCATGGCAACTCTTGTGTCACTACTTCCCAATGCCAAAATGCAATCTGATTTTTCAAGTTTGTGGTGCAAAAGGTGATAATCCCAGAGAATTTTTGCGAGGGTGAGTATTTTAGTGGAGAGCATAGAATAAAATTATTAAAACTTCTTCATCTTCTCCAAATACTCAATCAATTCCCTAGGCTCATCCAAAACGATATCAGGATTAGCATTCATCAAAATTTCTCTTGTATTGAAGCCCCAACTAACAGCTATCATTTGCATTCCAATTTTCTTCACAGCTTCAACATCTCTTGTTTCATCTCCAACATAAATAGTAGCATCAAGAGATAAATTTTGATCTCTCAGCAATTTCATAATAACTTTATTTTTGCCAAAAATATTTCTACCCGTGTAAATAAAATCAAAAACTTGGCTTAAATGATTTTTATCCAAAAATAGTTGAACATTTTCTTTTGAATTTGAAGTCATAATTCCAAGCGAGTATCCAGACTTTTTTAGTGCCAACAATACATCAACTATCCCGGTTATAGGCTCAATTTCAGCAATTCTACTATGTAATTCCTTACGAATCTTTATCAACAAAAATGGTAATTTCCAATTTGTAACGCCATAATCTTTTAAAAAATCCTGAGGCCTCCTAGCCCTAAGAGTTTCTCGATCTTTCATATCAATTTTTTCACACCTGAACTTTGGTGCAATATCATTAAAAATTGAAACTATTGAATCAAGAGTATTTGCTATAGTGCCATCAAAATCAAAAATTATCGTTGGTTTTGGCATAATATATTGGTTAATCAATTTTCAAAGAAAATATATATGAAATCCAGATTGAATCAATTATTGTTGTATTTTCTCCACATCCTCCACCACCAACCATGCGGACATCATGCCAAAACCTTTCTTGTTTATTTGAAACGGTTCGATTTTTTGAGGATTTTTCAGAAAAATCAAAATGCAGTATTTCTTGTTTTTCACTAATTCAAAAAATGCATCTAGGTTTTCAGATTCAATTCCAATATCTTTTCCAAATTCTACTAGAATTTCTCTAACTTTATTTGGATCCAGATCTACAAATTGAAAGACTTTCTTCACCTCAGCTTTTACAATGATCAACTCTCCGGAATTCTTAAAAAACACAATGTCCCCTTTTTGAACCTTCCCCCATGGCGCAACTTTAGATACATACCAACGAGATTCAATCACTTTTTCTCCTATGAGAATTTTTTCGATAAAACCCCAAGATTTCTTCATGATGGCAATGTGGTGCATAATATACTTACAACAACTTCAAAATCGCCTTCTCTAACTCCCCCACATCATCGCTCCCAATCCTCACCACCTTCCCATCCTTCATCACAAGCTCCACTGCGTCAAATCCTGACACATTATAAATCCACATTTTCGGCCAAAGCCAAAACCTAATCCCCCATCCATAATACCAATGATTTTTCACTCTTTTTGCAGAGACAATATCCTTGAGCAAAAACTGTTTTTTATAAATCCCATATCCAAAACAAATACTAAGTGATTCTTTATCGACCATCACCGTCAAACTGCTAAATGAAGCAAGAATCGCTAAAATCACAATCAACAAAAGAAGTAACCCCCAATGGAAAGGCACATACAACATTGTTCCTCCAAAGAGCAAAGCTGTAGCAATCAAAACAACAATGATCAGATACCCAATCTGCGTGTGTTTATAGTTCATTTTAAAAGTATAACAAAGTTATTTAATACTATCAGGAATCTTACCCTCTTTAACAGCTCCAATTTGTTCTAACACCACATATAATCCTTGCATGGCATTTGTTAAATGATAACACTCATCAACACTAACCCATCTAAAATCATAATGCTCTTTCTCCTCAAGTGTTAGTGATAATTCATGATCTAGCTTTATTGCAAAAACAGAAAAATCAACAGTCATGTCAGGATATTCTAATGGAAACTCACCCAAGAAACGTAATTTTTGTTCATCAATATCAAAATTAATTTCTTCCTTTACTTCGCGCATCACAGCCTCTTTTCGAGATTCACCTATTTCAATATTTCCACCAACTAATCCCCAAGTATCCCCTTGAGGATCATCAGGATGACGCCTAAGTATAAGAAACTTGTTATCAAATTCTATGAAACAACCCGCCGCTCTTGCAATTTTATTATTCATAAACATCAACAAAATAATATCTAATTTAACTAAACCTCCAAGCCCCACTCCTCATTTGTATACCTTTTTTCCTTCTCCAACAACTCTATTTGTTTCTGAATCTCTGCCACATCTTCCTCATTCAATCCTTCACATGCATCATAAAACCCAGTTTCCAGATACGGGAAATAAAGAGCATCTCCCCACTTCTGTACTGCAGCACTTTTTGCCCTTCCGTATAAATGAATATGCAGATGCGGCCCTTCGGGTTTAAAAACACTCCAATTCCCATTATCTTGATAGTTGATTCTTCCTACATCAACTCCCCTTATATTAAGACCAATAGTCATCGCCTCACCAACCAACATTGTCAGTCTCGCTAATTCAATTGTTAATCTGGGAGATAGTTTAATTCTATCCACCACGAGAATTTTAGGATAAATCACAATATGCCCTCCGTCAGAACGTGAAACATGTGGTTGATCAGGAGTTACAACTATAAAATTTTCTGTTTGGTAAATTTGCATAGAATATAATTATTTCTTAATACCCACCACCTTATCAATTTTAAAATCAACACCATCCGAAAATAATTTTACATATCCAGCATTTGAAAATGAACCTACAGGCAAATCTCCATATGTTGCATAACCCAGATGTATTAAAAAAGTCCTAATGCATCCACCATGAGTAACAACCAAAACTTTTTTATTGGGATATGCAACAGCAATCTCTCGTAAAGCGGTAATAAACCTACTTATAACCTCATCATCACTTTCATCATCGTGAGAAAACTTGAATGCTTTTTGTTCATCTTCAGATAAATCATGCATTTTTTCCAATACCTCTTTGAACTCTTTTTTATGATCCGCTCCAAGTTTTCCTTCCCAACTTCCAAATGTACGCTCGCGTAATGCTTTTGATGTTTGAATAACAAGTTCTCTTTCTAATTTAATTATTTCTGCAGTTCTAAATGCTCTATATAAATCTGAAGAAAATATCACATCAAAATGAATACTCCTCAGTTCCTCTGCTGTAATATTGACTTGCTGTATTCCTTCTTCAGTAAGTGGGGAATCCAATTGCCCCATGATGATTCCTTGCTTATTCCACTCAGTCTCGCCATGACGAACTAAATATAGTGTGCAATTATAATTTTTCATATTTAATTTATCTCTTATACTCAAAATTAATCATCCATTGAATCCCGAACTTATCTGTAAAACACGCATAATACGCACCCCAAAACGCATCACCAAGTGGCATCTCTATATTTCTCGCTCCAACTGAGAGTTTATTATATATTTCATCTGATTCTTCTTTACTCTCAGTATTAATTGAAATATAAAAATTATTCCCTTCAATAATATGAAACCCCATTAATTCCGGAGCATCAGTACCCATAAGTGTATTCCCATTCCCGATTGGAAGTGCAATATGCATGATCATATTGAGCGCCTCTTTTGGTATTTTATCTGCATTAGGAGTGTCCTTAAGTCTTTGAAATCCTGTAAATTCTCCTCCAAACACAGATTTATAAAAATTAAACGCCTCTTCTGTATTACCATTAAAGTTTAAGTATGGATTGAAAATTGCCATGTAATATTTTGAAAATTAAATAAAAACTTACACTTTCTTCGCCACCAACTGATGCACTCCAAAAGTATTCCCTTCAGTATCTTGAAAGTACCCCTGCCATGCCATGTCCGCAATCATAAACTTTGGCATCGCCACTTTCCCTCCAGCTTTTTCCACCTTTTTTGTAGTCTCATCATAATCATCAACCTGCACTGTGCAAACAAACGCATTCGTTCCACAAACTGTCATTGGGGTCGATGTAGGTCTTGGTAAAAGCCCACCGTTAATCCCCGGCTCAGTGCTATCTTTTTCCGCCGTCATCACCATCCAATACTCCATCCCCGGCCATTTCTCAATATGCCAGTCAAACACATCTCGGTAAAACTGTGCCGCACGTTCTACGTCATCAGCCTGGATTTCGAAGTGAACTACTCGGTTTGCCATGGTATTTATAAGATAATAAATCATAAGTAGCATACAGAATTTCTTATCTTTTCAAAATTAATATATAATTTCCACATATTGACTTAAGTATAATTTTATTTATATATAGTATTTATAATTACATACAAGCAAGATTATGCATCCTGAAAAATTACAATATTTAAGAGAATCAATAGAAGTAATCAATACCAAATCATTTCCAGAAATTATAAAAAACCATTTCCTTAAACTTTTCATAGCATCAACTATGATAACAAGCACTGGTTGCATTTCTGATTTGGTAATAATTAACAAAGAACAATTTGAAACATACACTAATGATAAGGACAATAGGATTTCACATTTAACTAAACTTGTTAATCTTGTATATGATTTTACTTGGATTGATCCCAGTGACATACATTCAATAGGTAGTACCCCCATATATAAAGAAATTTATGAAAAATCTATGCAAGATTTAGAACAATTTGGTATAAAAAGTGAAGGACAAAAAAGTAAAGTATTAGATGAAATATATAGCTTTATTCTCAATGGAAAAAGTAAAAACTATGTATATGCAAACATTCGGGCAATGCAACATGGTTATCTCATTAAAAATATTGATATCGCCGATGATACGTCTACGGATATTCCCATGAAAGAATTAATACAAGAATCATTTGATGATTTCAGTAAGTATACTGGGATACAGGTTATAATTGATAAAGATGGGCAGAGGAATCTAGACAAAAAAAGTACCATAGATATTGACGTTAGAAATGTAGAGCAACCAAAATCAGATACTCCTTATGGACATGCTGACGTTAGTATGCCAATTGATGGATATATTTATGAAGGAAATATTGTTAGTAATACAAGTCTAGATAGTGATACAACTTTGGAGAATCAGTCAACAATTTCGATTTACCTAAAAGAAACACTATATGATTATCCAATATATGTTAATTCTACCCTAGATGAGTATAAGAGTAGTAGTGTAATAGAGTTTGACTTTCCATTCTACACAAGACTTGGTAATAAATCACAATGGATGAAAGACTTATCAATTATTCTAAATGAAGATAAAATAAAAAAACAAATAATCTCAGATTTTATTTTCCAAGTTCTTCATCATGAAATTTGTCATAATCTTATATCAAATAGCCAACACTCTAGTAAAAATTTAAATGATCAGTTTATTGGAAAGTATAGTTATAGTATACTACAAAAAAGTATTTTCCCACTTGTCATCAGAACATACATTGATGAAATACTATCCAATATACAAGAGTCTATACCTAAGAATCAGTTTGAAATAAAAGGTGGCGATGGCGGTTATCCTGACGAAATTGTAACTCCCACAGTCATACGAAAGAAACTACCTGAAATTGATGTACCCATTAACACCGCACTTATTCAAGAAATAATCAAGAAACGAAATATTAGACAATACAGAACAATAAAAAATCGTATTCAAGTTCCTATGGTGAAGTTAATTAGAGACTATGTGCAAAGAGAAGTAGAGAAAAACAAGTAAAAACTTAAGGAACAAACAAATCGTTAATTTTAAAGTATAGAATAGTTTGACCTTTTCAATGATTACCCCTATAATTTCTTCAGAAGTATGCGAATAATAACTTTTAAATGCTTCGGTGTTCCCTCAGAGTATCTGGGGTTTGGGTGGGAAACCATACATTTAGCTGAAGAACAACATTTGAGAGACCCGCTACTTCTAACAAAGTGAGTCTGCAAGAGCAGGCTCTTTTTGATGCTGATTTTAACGTTTCTTAAAAAATTCAATACCCTCACAAATAATTCTTGATTTCAACACGGTATAACAATCCTCACCAAGTACTCCTTTCTCTAGAAACCTGGCCAATGCTCCAGAAATCCAGTCAGCAATCTGAATATTTAAATTAGTAACCGAATCAATCATTTCAACCTTTACTAAAGTACCAAGAGTACATAAAGGTAAAATTATTGAAGCAATCTTAGACTCAAACTGATGTTTAGACATTCCCTTTAATGATCTTTGATCACAAAAAATGTAAATCTCATTGTCATCTGTAGGGAAATATTGTTTCAAAACTTCAGCTACAATTATGGTGTATAAAATACCACTATCTATTTTATTTTTCTTATTTCGATATGATATTGGAATATTATTTCTATTTAGAAAACCATACCTAATTTGTGCGCAGTGATCTGATATAACTTGTATTGTTTTCAATCTTAAAACATTTGTAATACCAGTAGCTGACCATTTAATCTCACTTTGATCCCTCATCTTTTTTGGAAATTTTTTACTAAACCACTTTCTAAAGTCCTTCTCAGTTTTTCTAGGATCATCCACAGAAAATGAACCTATCACGAAATAATCATTTTTATCATTCTTAGCAAACTGCCCGCTCTCATCCAAAAAAATATACATGCTCTTGCTGTAATTATTTAGTAACACCTATGCTCAATTGTCAGTATCTCTGGCGGAGAGACAGGGATTCGAACCCTGGAGACCCTTGCAGGTCTAGCGGTTTTCAAGACCGCCGCAATCGACCACTCTGCCATCTCTCCGAGGAGGAGTATACTTATGCCCACACCTATGTAAAGAAAAATTCTCCAAACATTCCCTTGCCCCCTCCAACAATCCTCCTAAAATAAAATAGAATACTTTTTGTATACAATGCTAAAAACCCTCTTCGGCTCCCGTGCCCGCATTAAACTTCTAAAAAAATTTCTCCTCCATCCAGAGAAAGAATTTTTTGTGCGTGAACTCTCGCGTGACATCGACGAACAAATCAACGGCGTACGACGAGAACTCGACAATCTCAAAAAAATCGGCCTAGTGAAATCCAAATCCAAGAATAGAAAAAAATTCTTTATGGCAAGTATTGAGCATATCTTCTACCCGGACCTCCGAAACTTATTACTCAAATCACTCTTCACCGGCAACGACCTTACCGAATCTATCAAAGAACTCGGCAAAGTATCTCTCATTCTCCTCTCCGGCGTTTTCACGGATAACAAAGTCAGCAACGTCGATCTACTGGTGGTCGGGGATATCCCCAAAGAAACCTTCGAAGAATTCATCGACCTTTTATCCGACGGCAACAACCATATCCGCTACAGCCTCCTCTCCCAAGAAAACTTCGAATACCGCGTCAATTACCAAGATACCTTCGTCGTTTCCCTCCTCAAAGATCCAAAAAATAAGATTTCATACAACACTCTGAAAAAAATCACCAAAAACCTTGATTAAAAGCTAAATCACAATATAGTGGGACCACTTGAATCCACACGTTATTTTTTTATTGCAAGAAAATGTCACACACAATTGTACAAGAATATCAGAAGAAATTTGCCAAAGCGCAGTTCCCAGCTATCAAACCAGGGATGACCGTGAAGGTGACACAGAAATTTAAAGAAGGTGGAAAAGAACGTGTTCAAATTTTCCAAGGAGTAGTGATAAAGCTTCATGAGAAAACTTCTCTCAATGCAACTTTCACAGTTCGAAAAGTCGTTGGTGGAGTTGGAGTAGAAAAACTTTTCCCGGTGCATCTACCTACAATTGAAGTTGAAGTTCTGAGAGGAAGTCATGTTAGTCGTGCGAAACTATATTACTTACGAGATCGAGGTGGTAAATCAGCACGGCTCAAAGAGCGAAGCAAAGAGTTTGCTGATCTTATGGTCGATATCCCTTTGGCTGATATTATTGCCGCTGAAGTTGAGGCTAATCCCTATGTAGAGCCTGTGGCTGAGGAAGCAGTAACAACAGAAGCACCAACTGAAGCGAAAATTGAAGAGCCTAAGATGGAAGATGCAATTGAAGAACCAAAAACAGAAGATATGATCGAGGAGCCAAAGATGGAAGACGAAATTGCAGAGCATTCAGAAGTAGAAACTCCAGCGGAAGAAACTAAAGAAGAAGAAGTAGTAGAAACGGAAGAGAAGAAAGACGAAGAAAAAGCAGCGGAATAATTCCTCAATACACATAATTTTCCAAAATGTCATTCTCCTCCCTTGTCATAGTAGGAAATTTTGGAAGCACAAATATCGGCGACGAGGCTCTTTTAGAGTCTCTTTTGCTTTTAGTGAGAGATATTCCGGGGGGAAGTACTGCTCCTATCCATGTTTTATCGAGTGATCCAGCGGATACTCTTGCGAGATACAATGCATATAACATCACAAGTAGCCCACTCTTCCCTTGCGGGTTTCGGACTATTCTCACAGCAACCATACCATTCATTCAAAACTTCTCAAAACTCCTCACGAGTTCCCATGTACTTTTTGGTGGAGGTGGACTGTATACTGACAAACATTCCATTTACCCGATGATCCTTTGGGGAACACAACATTTTTTCCTATGCACTATTCTTCGAAAAAAAGTTATGATTATCGGGCAATCGTTTCACACACCCAGAACTGCTCTAGGAAAATTTATTTTGAAATATATTCTCAAATCCTCAGAACAAATTCTCGTACGAGATGAAGGATCAAAAGAATCAATAGCCTCTCTCACAACAAAATCAATCGAAGTACTCCCCGATCTCGCTTTCCTATTACCGAGAGTTACTTCGCAAAAGAAAGAAGGAATAAATATTGCCCTATCTTTAAGACCGGATCAATTCACAACACCATTCTTTCTTCGAAGTATTTGTGAATCACTCAAAAACATTGGGGCTACGCACGTTGATCTGGTTCCGATGCAGTACATTAAAGAAGAGGACATGAGTATTCTTAAAAGTTTTGGGGAGCAGTATTTAACTCCAGCAAATATAGTTTGGACACTAACTAAACCAAAGAATTATCAAGACGTGATGCAGATCATTTCACAAAACTCATTTTCTCTTGGGATGAGACTTCATTTTTGTATTTTCTCAGTTTTAGCGAATACACCTGTACTTCCGCTTTCATATAGTGCAAAGGTGTCGGGGGTGTTTGAGAAAATGAATATTCCAACGGTCTCGATGGAGAATATCAATACAACTAATCTCACAGCATCTCTGCAAAATTTAAAGCTCCCTTCCACGATAGACAACAAGAGGAATCAATACCTCATGGTAATCTCTGATTTTCTTACAAAATAATTATGACACTACGTACAAAGTATATTTGGCTTGTAAACACTCTTGGGGTAATAACTTTAATATATGGATTTATTATTTTTATCTTAACAGTATTAATTGGTGAAATTACCATATATAACTCAATACCAAATTACATATTCTATCTCCTTTCATTAGGAGGTGTTCTAGGAATAATAGGATTATGGATACTACTTTTGGTCGAGAAATTTTCAAGAAAACTAAAAATATTTACAACATTTCTGCTTTGTATCGGGATTTTTTCTGCACTAAAAGTCGCTAATTTCTCTATTACTAACTTTGGTATTTCTTTTTATTATTTCCCAATATCACTAGCTCTTAGTGTAGGTCTGCCAATTCTTGTGGTGGTAACAATATTCGCAATGTATATTAAAATGTACAAAAAATAATATCACATCTTAACCTTTTTTTTATGAAACAACGTACTAAAGACATCTTACTAGGTGCTGGACTTGGAATAGTAACACTCTACTATGGATTTACAATCTATGGTCTTTTGATTTCAGCAGGCATATATCATGTGTATGCAAACTACTTGTTCTTGTACCTCTCCATTGGAGGAATATTGGGAATAGTTGGATTGTGGATGCTACTGCTAAAGGAAAAAATTCATGGGATTTTCAAGTTCTTCACAATAATACTATTAAGTATTGGCATAATATCTGCCCTCACGGTATCATTCTTGTCTGTGGAATATATAAAATATCTTGGTCTATACTTCATAGCATCATTATGTATAGGCCTGCCAATTCTTACTGCCATTACTGTATTCGGCATGTACTTCAAAATGTACAAAAAATAATATCACTTCATAACTCTTGATATTGAAATCAAAAATCACCTTTAACAAGAACTATGCAATTTTAGCTATACTTCTTCTTATACTGGAAATAGCTATTGCCCTCTTTGTACGAGACTCGCTTATTCGCCCTTATGTTGGAGATGTGCTTGTCGTGATATTTCTCTACTGCCTATTAAAGACATTTCTAAAAATCTCTACAAATGTTGCATTATCATTCGCACTAACTTTCGCTTTTATAGTTGAAGGCTTACAACTCTTGAACATCACCACAATTTTTGATATATCAAACCCTGTGTTCCGAATAATTCTTGGAAGCCACTTTGAAATACAAGACCTGTTAGCTTATTGTCTTGGGGCGGTATTGATTATAACAACTGAACACTTCCTTACCAACTAAGTTTTTCAAGAGCATCCCCAGCCGCAACTTCCTCCGCCTTCCGCTTCGATGACCCCTTCCCGGACCCTTTCACCTCACCACTAAAATACACCCCAACTTCAAACACCTTCTGATGATCCGGCCCGGATTCATCTAGCACTTCATAATACGGCGTCACTCCAAGCTTCTCCTGAGCCAACTCTTGCAAATGTGACTTACTATCAATATACTTCCCCTCCGACAAAATACTCTCTGTATGGATGAGTATGTTCTCTTCAATAATCCGCTTTGCCGCCGCATACCCTTGCTCCAAATACACCGCCCCAATCAACGCCTCCGTTGTATTCGCCAAAATATAATCCTTCTTATTTCCACCTTGCAACGTCTCTCCTTTACTAAAAAGTAAATAATCACCCAAATTCAAATTCTTCGCCACAAACGCCAAATGCTCCCTTTTCACCAACGCACTCCGAAGCGCCGTCAATTCCCCTTCTTCCTTATCCGGAAATACAGAAAACAAATGTTCCGTCACAGCTAATTCAAGAACCGCATCTCCCAAAAACTCCAGTCTCTCATTGGAATCAACTGGCACACCCTTGTGTTCATTGAGATATGACCGATGAATAAACACCTTCGAAGCAAGTGCCTTACTCTTAAACGTCAATCCAAGCAGTTTTTCCAATGCCGATACATTGATGATTGGTAATTCCATTATTTTTTAGATTTCATTAAAGAATGTAAAACTCCGTTCACAAATTTAAAAGACGCCTCATCTCCAAACTTCTTCGCAAGCTCAATAGACTCATTAATAGCCACCACATCCGGGATATCCGTATTGTACATGATTTCATACACACCAATACAAAGTATCGCACGATCAATCATCGATATTTTATCAAACGGCCAGTCCGGTGCAAATTTTTCGATCGTCTTAATAATCTTTTTCAGATTCTTCTCTATTCCTTCCAAAATATTTTTACTAAACTCCAGATCTTTCTCATCATTCTCAAAAAAAATTAAACAGTAGTTACCAAAAAGCTCCATCAACTTTTTCTTCCGTGACGAAAAAAGCCAGGCAAACATTGTTTGCAATGCAAACTCCCTGGCTAGGTGTCGACTTATTTTCATTATGTAGAAAGATCAAATTGGGGAGGGCCAAAGCGTACTATTTCAAAACTACGCTTCAATTTTTGTTACTTTTCTCTGTGCTTTAACAGTCATATCAATAACCATTCGGCCATTATAATACCCACACTTCATACATGCATAGTGCATTTTCTTCTTTTCACCACACTGCGTACAAACGATCAAATGTAGACCATTCTCGAGTTTATTTCTCCTTTTGGTAACGTACGAGGCGAACCGTCTCCCTGTTCGCGCCTTCGACGTCTTTTTCTTTGGTACTGCCATGTTTCAAAAAATTAAAGTGTGATAGTTGTTGAGTGTCCGTATCTTTTCAAAGTTGAAAGAACACCGTATTTATAGATTGTTTTAATAGCTCGTGTTGAAACTCGAAGTCGGATCCATACCTTCTGTTCAGGTATAAAAAACCACTTCCAAGAGAGGTTCACATTCTGGTGAAAACTCTTCTTTCGATTAGAGTGACTTACCTTGTTTGCAAGGTTGTAGCGCTTCCCTGTAATTTCACATGTTCGTGCCATGGCTCAAAACTTATGGATTTGTGCAGACAAAATACTTATAACAAGGGGTTTGGTCAACAGAAAATTGGATTTTCTCACATCAACTCCAACCTCACCGCCTCATTCGCCCACACACCCAACTTCCCACCTCCAAACTGACTCATACTCTCCACCTGCTTCTGTACATCACTTTTCTTGGTCGACCATCCCTCCACTGTATCCGCCATCTCCAGTGTGTACATCACCTTATTCCGCTCCACCTCAGATAACTTCCCCACTATCGACTGCATTGCCATAGCATCCCGTTCCCGTGTGTACCCATCAATTTTCATATACTTATTCCACGCAACTCCGCCATACGTCTGCACACACAGCTTATCCAAATACGGCAAAATCTTCACATAATCCACACCACTTTTTTTCGCATCTTCATAATTCCTCCCCATCACATCAAACGACCAAATCTCTGCATGAAGCTTTTCTCGAATCCCTTCTGATAAAATCTGATAAAACAACTCCCATGCCTCTTCACTAAACCGAAACCCTCCCACATCCCTCGGAGTCAAAAAGTTCCGAAATCCCATCAGCCCATCTCCTAAAAAAAGTCCGTCAAATCCGAAATTCTTTGATAAATGCTGAAACTGATGCACCACATAACCGGCAAACGTTGAAACGATTCCTTTATTATTAACAATACTCAATGGGTTGAGGTCATCACTCCCGGGGATCGCCGGACACAGATTCTCCCGATTGGCCTGAATAAACGGATTGTACGCATTATCATCAATATGCCCCCAAAAACCAATCAATACCTTTATCTCACTTTTGTGAAACAAATCCACAAGTCGACGGAAATCATCCTCCATCCAAGGCAAAATATCAGCATCAAAATCACATTTATGTCGATCAAGCGGGATTACCTGATTCATTTTAGACTTTTTATAATTCAAGAAAAACAAAGGATTTCGATCTTCCATAATCACGACATGATCGATGCCGGATGATTTCAAATGATCAAAACTCAGCTTATCCTGCCGAAGTTTCATCATGGGAATTGCCGCGAGGTCTATCATCGGAACAAACGGCGACTCCATTGCTCCATCTATTTTTAAATCATTCAAACTATGAAACCTATGATATTTTTTCCAAAATAATGCACTCTCTTTTGTAGTTCGAATGAGCTCCCTTCCTTTGTACTTCGCCATCGAATACGCAAATTTCCGAAGTCCCTTTTGTGACTTCCCAAGAAGCAGATCCAGAGCCGGAGCATCTGAATATTTGAGTTTACATTTCGAAAAAATAAACTCATTCACATCAGAAAACACTTTGTAGATTTGATCAGGAGAAGGTAATGACATATACTTTTTAAATTAATTTTCCGACACGCATCACTTTTTCTATAAGTGTTCCATATTTTTGTTTATCCACAGTTGTTTTCATTTCATACGTTTCAAGCTCGGCTCCAAGCGAGAGCTGGTTATCCGACTTATATTTTCTGATTTCATCGATACTCGCAAGAGCAGTATCAAAATCAGCAATATCTTTGAACCCATTTAAATCAAAAGCCACCGGCCACGATGAGAGATGGATACTCTCTTTTGCATACATGGACTGATACAATTCCTCTGTAATAAATGGCATAAACGGAGCATAAAGTTTAAGTACAGTTTCAAAAACTTTGTACAATACTCCTAGAGCTTTGTGCTTCTCATCCTTATCATCATTCCACAAACGATACTTCACAAACTCAATATATCGATCCGCTAAATCAGACCAGAAAAACTCTGCCAAACTATTTTTCGCATGCGCAAATTCATATTTTTCCAGTGACTTCGTCATCAAAGTTATAGTCTCATTGAGACGAGATAAGATCCAAATATCCGCATAATCCAAAGTTGCAACATCCAATGGACTAGTTTCAAACTCCTCTGCATGCATGGCGATAAGCTTCGCCACATTCCATAGTTTATTCAGCGTCTTCTTCCCCACCTCAACTTCCTTGATTTGAAACCTCAAATTTTCTCCAAGATTCGCACCCGTCGCCCAATACCTGATCGCATCCGCACCATGATCACGAAGGAGATCATCGGAGCTGACAAAATTCCCGAGACGTTTACTGATCTTCCTCCCCTGTTCATCTAGCCCATGCCCGGAAATCATCACATCCCGAAAGGGGATCTCTCCAAAATTGAGATATGATTTCACCACAGAATAAAAATCCCACGTCCGAATAATCTCATGTGCATTAGGGCGAAGCGTAGCAGGAAAAAGTGCTTTCTTTTGCGCAGGATCAGAAACTAATTCTCGAAGCAAGAATGGTGTACATGAAGACGTCGCCCACGTATCTAACACATCTTTCTCAGGAATAAATTCCGTATGTCCACATTTTCCACACGCATTTATACTCGGCTTTGATTCACTCGGCTCCACAGGCAATTGAGATTCATCAGCAAACACTGGCTCTTCACATTTACCGCAGTACCAGACAGGTATCGGCACTCCAAAAAATCTTTGACGAGAAATACACCAGTCCCACTTCAAACCATTTACCCACATATCATATTCATTTTTATAATGGGCCGGATACCAATTGAGTTTTTTACCTTGTTCCAACCATGTTTCTTTTTTATCAGAAATCGCAATAAACCATTGTTTCGAAGATAAAAAATTTGCAGGAGTAGAGCACCGTTCATGCACATTTTTTGTATGCGTAATTGCATCTTTGCGAATCAAAAATCCCCCCGTTTCTAAATCATCAACAATCATTTTTCGGGCTTCTTCAATAGTCAAAGCCTCATATTTTCCAGCCAAACTATTCATTTTCCCATCTGCAGTAAATACCTGCCGAGACTCAAGTTTATCGGTTGTCCACTTATCTACATCCTCAGCATCCCCCCATGTAGATACCATCATCAGACCAGTTCCTTTATCCATCAATACCTTTTCACTCGTCAAAAACGGCAACAACAAATCAAACATCGGCACCTTAATTTTCGTCCCTTTCAAATGCGAAAATCGTTCATCATCAGGATGAGCATACACAGCCACACATCCTGGTAATAGTTCCGGCCGAGTCGTCGCAATCTCAAGACGCTTACCCGCTTCATCAAAAAAAGTAATCACATGCATAAATGCCTCTTCCTCCATATCCTCCAAATCCGCCTGAGCTAGAGCCGTCTGGCAGAATGTACACCAGAGGATCGGCATTTCCTTGCGGTGCAAATGCCCTTTTTTATGAAGATCGATCAATGAAGATTGAGAAACTTTCGTAGCCAATGGGTTAATCGTGCTATACGTCTTGGACCAGTCGATGGAGAGTCCAATCGCATCCCACAGCTCCCGATACGTTTTTGCACCTTTGGCTGTTTCTTCTAAACAAAGTTTCACAAATTCCCCTTTGGTTGTTTTCGCTTTATCAATATTATATTTTTTTTCAACAAACCTCTCGGTCGGGAGGCCGTTATCATCAAACCCCATGGGATAAAACACATTGTACCCCTGCATCCGTTTAAATCTAACGATGAACTCTGCTTGGGAAAATGACATGATGTGACCGGAATGGAGGTGATCAGCGGAGACATACGGAGGTGGAGTATCTACAGAATATGTCGGCCGTGTTGGGTCAAAGTGAAACTCGTATGTGTTGTGTTCTTTCCAATATTCGCGCCATTTTTGCTCTATGAGGTCTTTGTTGTAGGATTTTCCGAGAGGGATTTGCATAAAATTGTTTATCTTAATTGGTGGATATACATTAGCAAATTAGAAAAATATTGGAACATATTATTCCAAAATATCAGAAATCAGCTCATCTACATTCTCATACCTTTTCCCAGTTTTTCTTGCTTCAGCAACTTCTCTAATCCATTTCTTTTCCTGCTCTGGAGAGACATCAACCATAAACCATATTAAAAGAGTACTAAATATCAATCAAATTATAATTCTGTACATACTTTTACAAGTGTAAATCTAAATTAACAGCATTCCCATTGACTCCCCCAACAACTTCCCCCATAATACCTCCGTCAAAGACCTCAGGTAATAGCAAAAGCTATATAAACTCCTGACGAGACGCATTCACGATACATTCCAAAGTTCACTTTGCTATATATACGTTGCGCGTCTTACGAACAAGGGTCTCTCGACCTTTTATTTTTGTTTTATTTCACCCTATGGCACTTTCTCGTTCAAAGAAAACAGCCATCCTCGAAGAGGTTGAGAAATTACTCGATCAGAGTACCGCTCTCGTCTTCGTCAAAAACAACGGTCTGACCGTCGATGAAGTGAATGAACTCCGCGCAAATCTCCGAAAGGAAAATGCAAAGATGAAAATCACTAAAAAGACGTTACTTAAGATCGCACTCAAAAATCAGAAATTTCCTGAAGCGAGTGACGATGTACTGGAAGGACCGATCGGAGTGACATTTTGTATGGGCGATCAAGTATCCCCTGTCAAAACACTTGCCGAGTTTGCGAAAAAGCATGAAAAACTTGAACTCATGGGCGCTATCCTCGACGGAAACGTTCTTGACCAAGTCAAAGTCATCGCGCTTTCCAAGCTTCCAAGCAGGTTGGAGCTCCTCGGAAAATTTGTTTATGTGGCAAAAAGCCCTATTTCAGGATTTCATGGAGTTCTCCATGGTACGCTCCGAGGTATGGTACAAGTGCTTGATCAAATCAAGCAACAAAAGGAAAAGGCTGCGTAATCGCGCCAAACAATTTTATATTATCATTTTAAGACACTATGTCAGACGAAATCAAGTTATCTAAAAAGGCCCAGGAAATTTTGGACAGCGTAAAAGAGCTTTCAGTTCTTGAACTAGCTGACCTTGTTAAAGCTATGGAAGAGGCATTCGGAGTATCTGCTGCTGCACCTATGATGATGGGAGGCCAGATGCCTATGGGAGGCGGAGCCGCTGGTGGTGAAGCTGCTGAGGAGAAAGACAGCTTTGATGTTGAAATCACATCTGCTGGAGCTCAAAAAATCGGAGTGATTAAAGTAGTTCGAGAGTTAACTTCTCTTGGATTAAAAGAGGCTAAAGATCTAGTTGATGCGGCACCAAAGGTTATGAAAGAAGGTGCAAAGAAAGCTGAGGCTGAAGAGATGAAAGCGAAGTTAGAAGCTGCAGGAGCGACTGTTACGTTGAAGTAATTAGTTCAATCATAATGTTGAATTACAAAAAACTGTCCTACGGGGCAGTTTTTTAATATAACAATTTTTTTGTAACATCATAAACCGGATCCCTACCAAACCATGGAGCCTTAATTACTTCAATATAATCATACTTATCTTTCTTTTCTGCACGTTCTAATACTGTTCTAACAGCATCAACACCCGTAAAGTAAAATCTTGGATTTTTAGGATCTTTTATATGACCATTATAAGTACCTACATATTCTCCATTTAAAAATATGCCGGCACCTGAAACACCTTTCATATAATATCTTACATCTTGTGGTGCAGGAGCAGTTAAAAATTGGCCTTCAATTCGATTCGGAACTATATCATACACAAAATACTGCTTTTCAGGGTATCTATCCCGGCACGTATTTCTTGAAAAAAACATTTGTAGTTTTTGCCCCATCAAATCGTTATTTGTTAATGAGGATAAACGAAAAGCTGGGGATGTCTTTTTCTTATAAATTTTTTGAAAATGGAATAAATTAGTAGCTACTACATCATTTAAATAATAATCATTAGGTAAGTTTGGAATAACATGAGCGGCAGTAACAAAATGATGTTTCTCCTTATAATGTACAAACGTACCTGTTCCGCCAAACATCTCTATATTTATTTTTGTATTAAAAAAATATTTTTGCATGGTGACTTCCTCTTCAAAAGGAGCTAATTCAAATCTAATTGCATCTACATCCTTAACCCCAGATTGAATTTGTTCATTTTCAATTTTGACTATTTTATTTAGATTTTCTATATTTTCAAATGCTTCGCATCTACTATCAATATTCCAACATCGTGCAAATAACTCCATTGAGTGAAAATTATTTCTTTTTAAGGAATTATCCACAAAACTACTCAGCCCCTTTATCCGAACTACCGGAAACTCACCACCAAATTGGTCTAAATCATCCTCATTCATATACCTTAGATAGCTAACCTTTTGCGAATAAGAATTTGGCAAAATATTCAATGAACAATTATCTGGTTGTACAGAATATTTAATATCAGGATTATGCCACATACTATCTTCATATAATTTATTTTTTTCAAGAAGAGATAACCCTTTTACTGGCAATTCGGTAGATGTATATAGTAGAATCAGCGAAGAATAGAACAATAAAAGTTGCTTTAAATTATTGATTGCATTCTTTTTATTTAACTTCCTCTCCCTCAGCTCCTCCAGATTTGATTTTACCCGTCCTTCTTTTTCCATACAACAAAAAAATATAGTATATTAATATACTATATTTTATATAATGCAAGTTTTTGTAACTCAGCTCTACGCCTTAATCCCCTCCACCATAAACTCAGTCATATACGTCCTATGTCCAAAAGTTTTTCGACTTCTCTTTTTCGGTTTCATTTTGAATACTCGTATCTTCTCATCCCGGAATTGTTTTACAACTTTTAGCTCTACAGAAGCTCCAGCCACATACGGACCACCGACTTTGATATCATCATCTTTATTCAAAAGTAACACCTCAGAAATCATAACTTTCTCCCCTTCTTCAGCCTCAACTCTTTGAGACGAAATCTTCTGACCTTTCTCAACTTTATACTGGTGCCCCGCAAGTTCTATAATCGCAAACATAATGTATTTAAAAAATAACAGAACAAATCTACTAATGACTGCCCCTGCTGTCAAGAACAATGTGGCTGTAAAGCTTAAAAAACCACCATTCTATCACCACATCACAATTTCCCATTCACAAAACAGGCTAATTTTGCTGAATAAAAGCCTTTCATGCTATACTAAACTCAAGTAAACAATGTACACATGCAATTCAAAATCCCTCAAGACATGCACATCGAGGACAAGCTCTTCGCTTTTATCTCCTTCAAACAATTTTTCATTATTCTTGGAGGTGGAGGTATTTCGTATGTGCTCTACATTATAATGTCCCCAATCCTCCCACCACTCGCATACGCAGTACCTATCGGAGCTCTACTCTTACTCACGGCTGCAGTTGCATTTTTCAAATTAGACAATCTCACATTTCAAAAAGTAGTGCTCCTTTTACTTGAAACCATTCTCATCCCAAAAAAACGAGTCTGGAAGCACCTCCCAGAAATCCCTACCAATCTTGATCTTCTTGAAGCCCAGCTAGATGTATTTGGGTACAAGAAATCAGATGCTCCAAAAGAACGCATCCTGGAAGAAAAAAGTTTGGAAGAACTGACTAAGCTCGTAACGACAGAGGAATTCGTCAAAGATACAACTAAACCCCCTTCATTTTAAATACCAATTATGGCAGAACCAACTCCAGCACAAACAGCACCAAAAGATGCAAATAAAGAAATGAATAAATCCGCAAAAGCAATTGGAACAAGTGATTCCACTTTGCGATTTCTTCCGATAGGGGAAATCCATGATGATACGGTAATCATGAAAGACGGCTCCTTGAGAGTAATTATCGATGTCACATCGATTAACTTCAGTTTAAAGTCTGAACAAGAACAAGATGCGATGATCATGTCTTATCAGAACTTCCTCAACTCACTTGAGTTCCCTATTCAGATTTATATCCGGTCTAAAAAACTGGAACTTGATGATTATATAGCAGAACTCAAAGTGATTTCCATGAATCAACAAAATCAATTACTCAAAAATCAGACACAGGAATATATTACCTTCATCTCCAAATTAGTTGAATTCGCAGACATTATGGAAAAGAAATTTTACGTTATAGTTCCATACGATCCAGGAAAACCTACCATCGCCAAAGGAATGTGGCAGATTTTTATGGATTCGATTAATCCGGATGATTCACTACTGAAATATAAATCTCGCCTCCGATATTTCGCGGATAACAAAAAGAAACTGGTACAGAGAACCAGTGTGATACAATCAGGTCTAGAAAACTGCGGTCTTGCAACGAAGGTCCTTGATACCAAGGAGTTAATCCAGTTGTACTATTCTATCTACAATCCGATCACAGCACTTTCGCAGAAACTCCGGGATCCAAATACGAATATTACAAAGATGAAGCCGTTGTAATAGTAGATACTATTCATGATTTCTTTGAAAAATAAAACTTTATAAAAAATTGTCACTCACTTTTCACATAAAGTAAACAATTTTTTATAAAGTCAAATTCTGGGTTTCCATATTACTATCAATAGCAATATGCAATTCTTAGAGTTCTATTACCTACTCATTGCATCAGCAATATTGACTTTAATCCCAGGCCCCATCGTCGTACTAAGTGAAATAGATTTCACATACACTCCTTTGATACCTGTTGGTTTCGCACTATTTACAGCCTTCATAAATGTCTTCGCATTCTCCAATAATTTCTCTTTCCCAAAAGAAACCTTCCCTATAATCGAATGAACAATTCCAAACTTATCTGTCTTAAACTCAAGTTTTCCTGCAACTAATTCAGCAACAACTTTCTCAATATCTGTCGTCACCGTTCCAGACTTCGGATTTGGCATCAATCCCTTCGGACCCAAGACCTTCGCAGCTTTCGCTAACTCTCGCATCATATCAGGACTCGCAACTGCAACGTCGAAATCTACTTTTCCTTTCGCAACCTCTGCAATAAAATCATTTCCTCCGGCAAGCACTGCTCCGGCTTTCTTTGCTTTCTCAATCAAATCATCAGAAACGAACGCAGCAACTCGCACTGTTTTACCCGTCCCATGAGGGAGAGTCACCGTACTTCGAACGATCTGATCCGCATATTTCGGGTCAGAATTGAGATTAAAATGCACCTCAACTGTTCCATCAAATTTTGTTGTTGAAGTCTCAGCCGCCAAAGCAACTGCCTCTTCTAACAAATATAACGTCGCACTGTTTACTTTCAGCGCAGCCTCTTTAAACTTTTTTCCTTTCGTAGCCATGGTAATAAATATTAGTGGTAAAAGCGTCTTATTCAGACTCCCACACAAATTGTGGTGATATTATTTTTTATTTCGTAAGACAAAGTAATGAACTGCGTACACTGGCAGAGACACAAGTAGCAAAACAAGTGATGCCAACATGCTTTCCTGATATGCTAAAGCAATTTTCTCTTCCCGACATTTCTTCTTATCTTCTGGAGTAGCCAAATTGGCTGAATTATCTAAAATTTTACCTTTCTCATCATATGCAGGATAGATATTCATGCCATTCTTATATTGACAATTTTCCAACTCATATTTCATTCTCTCCTCAGCTATTCTCGGAAACGAATTGAAAAGTAACACATTATATAAAAACATTCCAAGTCCAATCACAGTTGATATAAGTGTAAGAAACGAAACTGTATAAATATACACAGACTTCAAAACATGTACTTTTTCAATTGGTTCTTTTGTACCCATAGTTGCTATAAGTGAAACAATTACAAACAAAAATCCTGAAAACGCAAGTATCATAAGAAACGGCAAAGTAAAATCAAATCCACTCATCATATTATTTTTGCACGTTAACGCCCATACTGCGTGCAGTACCGGCTATAGAATTCGCAGCCATGGTCTCATCAAGAGCATTCATGTCCTCCATTTTATCTCGAGCGATTTCCAAAACCTGTTCCCATTGCAGAGTTCCAACTTTCGTTTTATTAGGCTCAGCTGAACCTTTTTCAATCCCGAGTTTCTTAAGAATCAAAACCGGTGCAGGTGGTTTTCGTGTAATAAATGAAAACGTTCTGTCATCATAAATCGTGATAACGGCAGGAATAACAGTATTTCCAAGCTCTCGTGTTTTCTCATTAAACTGAGCACAAAAATCCTGAATGTTTACTCCTGTAGGTCCAAGGGCTGTTCCAACCGGTGGAGCTGGATTCGCTTTTCCGGCAGCAAGCTGAAGCTTGATGAGTTTTACAACTTTTTTCGCCATAAATTAAATTAAGATAGTACTACGGATAGGTCCGTAATGTAGTTAAAAATGATTGAAGCGCATTTTGCGAGGCTGTTGGAGCATCAACGGCAACAGCTATATCGTTTGTAACAAAACTGACTATACGGACATTTTGTGGTTTATCAAGATGAATATAGTAAAAAGAAGGGTTTTTTGTATCTTTGAATTCCTGGATCACCACTTTAGCATTTTTATTCGGACCATTCACCAATTGTAATAAGAATGTATATACATTAGAAATGGCCTGATCCTTCTTGGAAATCACATAAAACGTCATCTCCCCGCTATCTAAAACATATCGAAATTCACTTACAGTTAATAGCTCCGGAAATGGAGTCAGCGTCTCAAAAATATGCCCGCTCCAAGGAGTAATTGGAATTAATTTTCCGTTCCCACCTAAAGACCCGGCTATCCCTTTTTCAACAAACTGCATAAACACATCTGAGGATGTCGCACCTAAAAGCGAGCTTCCCAAATTACTCGACATACTTTTACTCTGTACATTAAGAGCATCACCAACCCCCACCGCAACCTCTGACATTACCTTTGGTGCTTTTGCAAAGAGCTTCTCCAACTCTTTGGTTTTTCCGTCTTTCAGAAAAACAAAACCAAACCCTAGCAAAAAAATGAGTCCGGCGAGAGATAGAAGTGTTGTGCCGCGAAGAGAGAGGAAGCTCATGGGCTACTAATATGAAAAACTATTTTTTCTTGATCTGAGTGAAATCTAACTCAACCGGAGTTTCACGTCCAAACATGGACACAAGTACTTCCACCTTACCTTTATTCTCATCCACTGCTGAAATAATACCTTCATAGTTTTGGAATGGTCCATCAATAATCATCACTGTTTCACCAACACTAAAATCAATTTTGAAACTCATTTCTTGTTCACCCATTCGCCTTTTTATCATACCGAATTCCTCAAGAGAAACCGGCACCGGAATATTTCCCGCTCCTACGAACCCTGTCACATTCGGAGTATTTCGCACCACATACCATGATTCATCAGTCACCATCATCTCTACCAAAACATATCCCGGGAATATTCGTTTCTTCTCTGCTTTTTTCTCACCTTTTTTAATGACAATCTGTGTCTCCTCAGGTACTAATACATCAAAGATATAATCCTGCATATTATATGTCTCAAGTCTCTGCCGAAGCGCGCGCTCCACTGCATATTCGTATCCTGCATAGGTATGAATTGCATACCAGTTTCGACCTGTACCTTGTATCTGCTTAGCCACGGTATAAGAAAAAAATCAAATAAATTTTATTTTGAACTATTTTGTATCAACTTTCACATTCACCGGATTACCTTTATCATCAGTTATTTTTAGATCGCCGCTACTGACCGGAGGAACTGACGATGCTGGCAATGTAGCTCCAGAATTTAAGGTACTTCCAGTACCAACTCTAAACTGAGCCGTGGCTCCTGTATATGCATTGTATGCCATGGTAAATCCCGTATCGAGAAAGGAAAACCCGACACCAAACACAACAATAAATGCAAGCACCACCCACACTGATCGATTAACTTCCTCCTTCTTTGGCCAAGTTACGTTCTTTAGCTCTTCGAACGACGCTTTTAAATAGTTTTCTTTCTTCTTCATGGGATATCAAAGTATAAGTAAATCAGTGTACAAGCGGGTACATTATATGGGGAGATCGAGAGATTGCAAGGGCTTGTGGGAGGAAATATTAGTACTTCTAATTTTATCCCATTTAAAAATCAGGTCATCCATTTGCTTTTGAGTCTCTTCGTCAACTTCTATTATTTCATAACTTAACTCATTACTTTCATTATCCATATTAATAACAGTAAGTAATTTATTTCATTCAAAATATAACACATTTTCTTCATTCCAAAACAATATTGATCAAATATATTCTTGCCCCTCTCTCAAATCTCCCTATAATCACCCCTGTACGTTCACTTATGCCGAAGTGGTGGAATTGGTATACACGCGCGACTCAAAATCGCGTTCCGCAAGGATTGAGGGTTCGAGTCCCTCCTTCGGCACCAGAGAAAATGTGACTGTGAATAGATCCAACTTCATAACGGAATCAGATTTCTATGACTAATGAAGAAAAGAAAAAATTAATACTTACAAATTTAGAAAAGTACACATTAGGTGTTATCTCGACAATACACGAGAATAATACACCTGAAGCTGCAGTTATTGGTATTTCTCAAAAAGATAATCTAGAACTTATTTTTGATACATTTATTGAGTCAAGAAAATATAAGAATATTAAAAGTAATCCAAGAGTCGCAATAGTAGTGGGTTGGGATGACAACATAACCATTCAATTCGAAGGAATAGCAACAGAACTTCGTGAAGTTGAGCGAGAAGAATATTTACAAATACATCTAGTAAAGATACCTAGTGAAATACATTTTATTAAGAAAGGTGCAACATTATTCAAAGTAATACCAAAATGGGTGAGGTTTTCAGATTTTAGGAAAGAACCCTCTGAAATTTTTGAGTTATATTTCTAGCACAATAACAAAAGCCGACATTGGGTAATGTCGACAACTTTTGTTTTTGTTTCTGTTTGGAGCAAGAAAGAAGTTGTTCCAAGAAACAATGAATCTGACTAGGACTCAGAGATTTCTCACCTTACTTCGGTACTAGTATGTCCCCCAGCCCAGGGGTTGCTTTGGTGGAAGGCTATACTTTGATTTAAACTCGTCCCGAGGGCGCGAGTCAGAGACACAGATTTCCAGCGTTAGAAGCGAAACGATGCGAGAGTCACTCGTATGTTCCATAAGCATAAAGTAGAGAAAGAGGAGCCTTTTTCCTGTAATATTTGTTTTTGTATTAAATGCATAAATAAATAAATATAAAAAGCTCTTCTCTCCCTACTTTGGATTTTTTTGCCGTCTGTAAAAGATCATTTCAAAGTATTGTACCAGAAATGAGTGAAAATTACAAACAAATGGAGTGGAAAAACTTATGTACTAATAACTCGTGTAACTTGTTTAAGAACTCTCGTGAGCACCCTATCCTCTCCCGCCAAATCAAACGCAATATTCGCCAGCGCCAGCGGCGTAATATCGCGCGCATCCTTGATCTTCCCGGTCATATCCTTCACTCTCCTTATAGACTCCGGCTTCAAATACGCGATCTTCGGCCTCTTCATAAACTTCAACCCTCGATACCAATTTGCTTTCTCCAACTCATCAAACAACTCTTTGAGCATCGACCCACCTCCAGATAAGTATAGTCTCGAAGGGAAATACTCCGTCACCTCAAACGTCAAAAGCGCGTGATGCAAACTCTCGAGCCACGTAGTCACATCAGCCTTCAAGATCTCCCGCACCTCTTCTTCTTTTTTCCCTTTCAACTTCCCTTCAGAAAACTCTATCTTCATTTTCTCTGCATCCAAAAAGGGTATATGAAAATGCTTCGCCAATCTCTTGGTAAACACTCGTCCCCCGATCGCGAACATCTTTGTCCCCACAACTCCACCATTGATCACTAATGCAATATCCGTGGACCCACCCCCGATATCAATGTAAATACTACTTGTATCCCCGCCTTCTTCCATATCCCGACAATGCGCAACAGCAAAGGGCTCCACGATAATTGATAATAATTCCTTATTCAAATTATCACTCACAGAAACAAGACTCTCATAATGAACGAGCGGCGCGAATGAATTAAAAATACTCATCACCATATGTTTCCCCTTAAACCCGATCGGATTACTCACGCGATATCCATCGATCCGCACATCCACAATAGATGAATGTACCAACTTGGTCTCCACCTCCGGATACCCGGTCTCAAATGCTATCTCTCTTCGCGCTTTTTCATACGCTCGCCACTGAACCTTTTGTAACAGATTTTTCAACTCCGCCAAAATTATTTTCTCAACCGGATGTTCACGTACATACTCCACTGTATTCGTTGTTCCTTTGACGAGTTCCCCGGCAATGCCAATCACGAGTTGAACCGGCTTCATTTTTGCCATCGCCTCGGCTTCAGCGATCGCATGACTGCTATTAAATGTCACCTGCTCAATATCAATCACCCCTCCATTGTACATATCCCCCATTTTCTGGCTCGCCTTACCCACTCCCTTCACCTCAACCTTCCCTTCTTCATGATCAATCACGCATACAAGCGCCTTCACACTATCCGTCCCGATATCCAAAACTAAAACCTGCACTTTCCCCGCAATCACTTGAGGTTCATGTGCCAGTTCTTCCTGTTGTTTTCCTTTTGTGTAGGTATGGAGAAGGTTTTGAAAAATATTTTTCATGAACGAGAATTATTTGTGTGCAAATGTAGCTAGATTGTAAAAGCGCGGGAGTAATAGTCAATTGATATACAATTATCCATGTTTCCTTTGCTATTTTATATTGTTTATAGATAATACTGATGAATATCTACATCCACTCTTATGACAGTACGCGTCAGATTAGCTCCCAGCCCAACAGGGTATATGCACATCGGGACACTCCGAAATGCAATCTATAACTACGTTTTTGCCAAACAAAACAACGGAGTTTTTTACGTTCGAATTGAAGATACAGATATGGACCGAATGGTTACTGGCGCGTATGAAAGCCTACTTGAAGGTCTTAAATGGAGCGGAATGAATTATACCGAAGGTCCGGATATCGGAGGCCCCTATGCCCCATACATCCAAACAGAGAGAAGCAAACGACATATAGAAGTAGCTATGGAACTCATAGAAAGAGGTCACGCATATTATTGTTTTTGCACCAAAACAGAACTAGAAGAAATGCGTAAAATGCAGGAAGCACGAGGGCTGCCTCCTCAATATGACCGAAGATATAGAGATTTCCCCATTGATCAAGCTAAGGAGTGGGTAGCTGAAGGCAAAGAATATGTTGTTCGCCTCAAAATGCCACTGACCGGAGATCTGATTTGTGATGACATTGTCCGCGGCAAAGTAAAATTTCCGGCCAAAGATCTCGATGACTGTATCCTTCTCAAATCAAGTGGTGTTTCAACATACCACTTAGCTGCTATGGTAGATGACCATGATCAAGGCACAACTCACATCATTAGAAGTGAAGAGTGGCTTCCATCCATTGCAAAACATCAATACTTGTTTCAGGCTATGGACTGGGAAGCTCCAAAATTTGCACACCTTCCACTCATCCTCAATGAAGATCGGACGAAAATGTCTAAACGGAAAGGTGATGTATCACTTGATAGCTACATACAAAAAGGTTACCTCAAAGAAGCCTTGATCAACTTCCTCTCACTCCTTGGCTGGACACACCCAGAACAAAAGGAAGTTTTTGACATTGATGAACTGATACGAGTTTTTGATTTAGGAAAAATCCATAAAGCCGGAGCAATTTTTAAACTCGAAAAACTCAATTGGATCAATGGACAGCATATCCGCATGCAAAACCCTGAAAATCTCATGACCCTTATTATCGAGCATGGTACATCTTTCGGATATATTGCAGATTTCACTAACCACATAGAAATCAATGGCAATAAAGTAGACAAAGATACCTTCCTGAAAATTATTCAACATTCGCAAAGTAAACTAACACTTTTACCAGAAATTTCTGAACAAATGACATGGTATTTCGATACTGAGCTTCATTTCTCAAAAGATCTCTTTGTTCACGAAAAAATGCAAGTCACACATCAGGGCGCACGAGATGCTCTCATTCGAATTTCTTCAGAATTAGAATCCATGAATGACTGGCACTTAGAGCTTCTCAAAGAAAAACTCTTTGCCCTCGGAGCAACACTTGGACTTTCCAACGGACAACTGCTCTGGCCGCTGCGAGTCGCCCTCTCCGGCCTCCCTGTAAGTCCCGGCGCATTTGAACTCGCAGACATTCTAGGAAAAGAAGAAACACTCCGAAGAATTGGTCATGCATTGAAAAAGCTTGAATAACTTTATTTTTTGCTCTACTATCAAAATTGTCCCGAGTAAATATTAACATACTTAGCATGATATACGCACATCTAGCCATGATCATCCGTTTTTTGAAAAAGAATCTACCCTGCCCAAGCTGTAATAAATCATTTAATAATCATGAAATCGATATCATTGAGTTGCAAGATGACGCATGCATTATGTACATAGGATGTGAAATGTGTGATTTAGAGCTTGAAGTAGAGATCATTACACGTGATGGTGAATTCGAGCCGCAAATTAACATTCTTTCTAATTCACCAGTAACGGAAGAAGATGTAGAGCGCATATCAAAAGTGCTTTCCAGCCATAAAGGAAGTTTGAAGTCACTCCTTAAAGATCCTGCTGTTTAGAAAATAAGAACATTTAATACCCGACTCTCCATTATCTTCACGTTCGTTACGACAAGAGATCGAGTCTAGGGTATTAAATGTTCTTATTTTTTACTAGGCACTAACTTCAAACCAACAGCAAGCAAAAAACTAAACATCATTATATACACCCATTCATTTCCTGTCTTTGGCGTTGCTACTACTTTTTCAATAGTCAAATTTTCTCTGATTACTTGCTCCTCAGTAATTACCTCCCTTGTAAACAATTCTCGATTCGGCAATACTTCCATTGAAATAGGTGCAACTACTGATGGCGCAACAAATTCGATCGCCTTCGGCTCAATCGCACTACTTTCATGGATAACTACAGGTTCAACAATGGGCTGAATCTCTGCAAACCCGATATCAGAGCTTGCTACTATCACACCTGTCGAGGTTGTCGGCAATTCTGTTCCGGTAGAAATTGGATTTGCAATAACCACATTAGACGGAAATGTATTTTGTATCAATGAAACATCTGCAAACAAAACAGACCCGGTTCCTGAGGTATCTACACCATTGAGCACTTCTCCACTTCCCCCACTTAAAAGACTACTTCCGATATTAACTGTGTTCAAGTCAGCAACCCCACTTGGAGCATTGTTTCCTGAAAGAATGCTAGATTGAATTTGGTTTGCAAAAGAAAAAACAGCAACCACAAGTCCTATCGAGATTAACCCTACTATTGTAAAAATTGTTTTAATTTGTGCTCTCATATTGATATCTTATCTCGTAAAAAGTGTAAATAATAACTCGTCGAAACGCTTATGCATAAAAGTAATACAATAATTTCAAATGGACCGGACTTTGGTGTTGCAGGAGCTTTTTTTAATTTAGAAGAAAGATCAGCCTTTACCTCAACTTCGTTATCTGCCGCTACAACGGATGTATCAAGGGCAGGAGCCGAAGTCATCTCCGATGTAAATGCCTCACGAACAGGAACAGTTGCTAATCCATTATTATTTACCAATGTATTATTCGTAGTTGAACTCGTTGGGATCAACGCCACCTCTCCTGTTGGAATCACTTCTGATTTCACAGGAAGAGCCGAACTGGCAACAGGCAATACCAAATCAGTTGGCTTGGCAGAAGCCAAAACCTGTACATATGAACCATTTTCTAATACTTTTGCTGACAAACTAGCTTGATTGTCCACTGTATCCACAATAGAAATTTTTGCAGTTGAAGCATTAACCTTTGGAGTAAGAATTATTTTTGCAAAAATAATTTCTGTTCCGGCTGGAGCTGTACCTGCAGTTAAACTAGCTCTTCCTAATCGCACAATACCATCAGGTCGAAATTTATTTTCCTCTGATGGGTATAGATCAATTCCGAAATACGGATTCGCTCCATAATCAATACTCTTACCGGTAAACATATTCGTGTCATACGAAACCGCAACTTCTGCAGAAGAAAGCGGATAATTTCCGGGGTTTTTTATCATAATATTCACAGTCACATCCTGTCCCACAACAAGAGACGAACTATCCGATAAAAGTACAAATTCTACATTCCTAGCAAATGCACCTTGCGCATATCCTGTTCCAAGAACAAGAAATGAAGTCATAATCAAAGTGAGAAAACCATAAATGTGTTTCATATTATTTTTGTGTTAATTGTTGATATGCCTCCATAAACAGGGCCAAATCATTTGCATCAACGACTCCATTACCATCTAAGTCCATTTCAATCACCATTGCCTTTGTACCGGACGTTCGAAGAACAGATGAAGATGAAGAAGGTGACGTTGTTACTCTCGGTGTGCTTGGAACTGTTGTTGTAACAGGGAATGTTGGCTGAGAAGTTGTCGTAGGTGTATAAGTATATGTTGGAATAGTTGGTTGAGTCACAACCGAAGCCACGGGTGCAGGCTTTATCAAGAGAGAAAGTGCCCCCTCAGTACGATTATTAGATTTATCCAAAACAAGGTAAGGAATACTTGTAGCTATTCCTGTCGATTTTAGTGACATCGGCATGACAAAACTTGTAGCATACAACGAATACTTCGGACCCGTATCCACCAAAATCAATGCACGATCCCTTTCCATTCCAAAGTTTGAGAGATCAATAGAAACCTGACGAATATCATCAACGCCATCTGCGTCTCGTACACTTAAGTAAACAAAAACCGTCTCGCCAGATCCTTCAACAACAGACGATGGAGAAATTTTTGTTTGATCACTTGTCACTTCCGGTTTTGAGTTTTTCGGAAGAGCTGTTGTTGTAATCGGAATAGTTGTACCGGTTGGAACAGTACCGATAATATTTGTCACATCAGCCGGAGTTAAAAGAGGCTTTGGCTGAGCAACCTCAATAGTTAACAAATCGCGCTGTCTTTTAAGTTCTGCTTCTCTTTCTGCTGTGGTTTTAATGACCTCTCCAGTAATAACACCTCGGTTCTCAATAATCCCGTTATTCAAGACTGATCCCTCAAAATATAACACATCAACAGGTCTATTAAAAAATGGTAGATCTTCAAAATTCAAGTTATCTTTTTCCTTCTTCGCTCCTGAAATACTAAACAAGAGTGGCTTTGCTTGATCTATCTTTCCTACATTAGTAAATGTAAATGGAATTCTCATCAGAGGATTTATATCAGCACCTATGAAAAGTTTTTTTCCTTCTCTCGGCAAAATTTCAAAATCAATAAACCCAGGCCGTTTTGTTGCCTCTGCTGTAATTGTAGCTAAATCATTAGACACAACTGTTCCACCAGCATATGTCATAACATCTGACGGATATGCAACAGTAAAAATAATTCGTCTCTCAAAATTAATTTCAGAAGTAGTATGAAAGGCCACATCAATACTTCCACCGTTTGTTGCAGCTACTCGCTCTGAAGTAACTTTGTATATATGCGAAAAATAGAAACCGAGATTCCCTTTACTCTTTTGTGCATCAATATTTATTTTATAGTTTCCATCCCGTTCTGAATATACTTCAAATGGAGCAAATGTCGCACCGGAACCGGTCAACTGCGGAAGGTCATCAATCTTTGTAATCGCCGTATATGAGTTATCATCCAACAAAGAAGATTGGAATGATCCTCTCAAGCTTACAACAAATAGAAGTATAAGCACCCCGGCTATTCCTGCTATCATTGGTAAATTTTTGATTCTGGTCATATGTGTTTTTATTAATGTTCATAGTATTTTATCACAATATACCCTTCTGTAGCGGCCATTTTTGTTTGCATAAACTAATTTTATTATATTATATATTTTTGCGAATTTCTACAATATATGGCATAATAT
>CAYGEY010000009.1:0-35131 GCA_964349065.1 uncultured Candidatus Peribacteria bacterium
TAATTTAATATTTTATACAACTATGTCAATAATTTTTCCCCTTTACCACCTCCTTAAAATATTGTATAAAAACAATATAATCCTCTTGTCAAAACCCCATTTTACAGCTACATTTTGAGGACTTACGACTTATGCCATGAACAAAAAATTACAAGAGCGCAACATCATCGAAGAAATATCTAAAAACGACTATAAATTCGGGTCTGATTTTAAGATCCCTACTGAAACTCTCTCTGCCGGTTTAAATGAGGAGGTCATTGAATATATCTCTAAAAAACGAAATGAGCCTGCGTTTATGACTAAACTTCGCAAAGATGCTTTTGCCCACTTCCAAACTATGACAGAGCCAACCTGGCCACATCTGCATTACCCTCAAATAGATTATCAAAATATCAAATACTTCTCAGCTCCGACACAAGCCAAAAAACTCAAGAGTCTCGATGAACTAGACCCTGAAATTAAGAATGCTTTTGATGTCCTCGGCATCCCCCTCTCTGAACAAAATAAACTCGCAAACGTCGCAATCGACGCCGTTATGGACTCAGTCTCCGTGGCAACAACATTTCAGAAAAAACTCAAAAAACACGGAGTTATTTTCTGCTCCATGAGTGAAGCAATAGCGAAATACCCCAATGTCATTGAAAAATATTTATGCTCAGTTGTCCCATATACCGACAATTATTTCGCCGCACTCAATACCGCTGTATTCGGTGATGGATCCTTTTGTTACATCCCCAAAGGCGTGGTTTGCCCGATGGATCTCTCTACCTATTTCCGTATCAACGCTGAAGGCACCGGTCAATTTGAGCGTACGCTCATCATTGCTGATGAAGGAAGCACGGTAAACTATTTAGAAGGATGTACCGCACCAAAACGAGATGAAAACCAACTCCACGCAGCTGTCGTCGAGCTCTATGCCCATGCCTCTGCGACAATTAATTATTCAACCGTGCAAAACTGGTACCCTGGAGATAAAGACGGAAAAGGCGGAATTTATAACTTCGTAACGAAGCGCGGACTCGCCGAAGATTCTGCAAAGATTGCTTGGACACAGGTGGAAACTGGATCAAGCATAACGTGGAAATATCCAAGTTGTATTTTAAAAGGGGACAACTCAATCGGGGAATTTTACTCTGTAGCACTGACTAATAATTACCAACAGGCTGATACTGGTACAAAAATGATTCATAAAGGGAAAAACACGAAGAGCCGAATCATTTCAAAAGGAATTTCTCTTGGTAACAGTTCAAACACTTATCGTGGTTTGGTGCGAATGCTTTCTTCATGTGAAAACGGAGAAAATTATTCGCAGTGTGATTCACTTATTATTGGAAATGCATCTGCACACACCTACCCGTATTTAGAAAGCAGTTCTCCCACATCAAAAATCCACCACGAAGCAACAACATCAAAAGTAGATGAAATGCAGTTGGCATATTTCCGTTCGCGGGGCATAGGTGAATCAGAGGCTCTCTCCATGATTGTCTCTGGGTATTGTCGCGAAGTATTAGATACTCTTCCACTGGAATTCGCCGCAGAAAGCGAAAAACTTTTATCCCTCTCCCTCGAAGGAGGCACAGGTTAATATTATTGTTATGTTAAAAATACACGAACTTACAGCATACGCAGATGAGAAAAAAATCCTCGATGGTTTTTCTTTGCACGTACAAAAAGGTGAAATCCATGCAATCATGGGGCAAAACGGTGCGGGTAAAAGCTCTCTTGCCTCTATCATTGCCGGTATGCCCAGTTACACGATCACCAAGGGCGAGATTTTGTATTTTGGTAAAAATCTTTTGGAGGAATTACCGGAGGTTCGCGCTAGATCTGGAATATTTCTCTCATTTCAACATCCAGTGGAAATTCCGGGAGTGCAAACATCTGAGCTTTTGAGGGCCTCATACAATGAGAAAAGAAAATTTGAAGGGAAAGAAACCATGGACGCTTTTGATTTTTCAAACCTCCTCCAAGAAAAAGCTGATTTCTTGGGAATCAAGCCTGAACTTTTGGATAGGTCATTTAATGTTGGCTCTTCCGGAGGAGAAAAGAAGATGATTGAGATGTTGCAATTAGCATTGTTAGAGCCGAAGTTGGTGATTTTGGATGAGATTGATTCCGGACTTGATATCGATGCTCTCAAAAAAGTGGCGAGTAGTATTGATAGTCTCCGAACAACAGATCAAAGCTATATTATCATCACGCATTTCCCGAGGATCCTTGATTTTGTAAAACCTGATTTTGTGCATGTGCTCGCAGATGGTAAAATTATAAAATCAGGAACTGCCCAATTGGCATACGACATTGAGAAAAATGGATATGATAATTTTGATTCATGAAAAAGTTAGCTCCTATCTTAGAGAGTTTTTTAGAGTCAGCTGAAAAATTTCGTAGTCTTCAGAAGGATGGCTTTTTTACTGCGTACAGGTCTCATGCGAAGGTAGCATTGAAGACAAATCCATGGCCAAGTGGTAAAGATGAAATGTTTAAAAATAGTTTTGTACCAAAGATGGCAAGTGAAATATTTCATCCGTTTTTAAATGATGAGTCTGTAGTGTCTTCATCGGTACAACTTGAAAATACCTCAATTTTTCCAAATGCTGAAATTATTAACATTCAAAATGGACAGCTCAAAAAAGAGTTATCAACCTTTAAAGCAAAATATTTATCTGAATTAGAATCAACACCAGAGGAAAATATCATCAATAATACCTTGCATAAGAAGGGAAGTACGTCAAAGATTTTAGAAAATATAATGTATCTCTTTTTGGTTGATGGTCTTTTTATTTATATACCGGATGTTACAAAAAAGCCTGAAAGCAGTACAATAAATATTCAACATATTATTTCATCCATAACTGATAATGTATATATTCCAACATATATTCATATATTCTGTGGAATAGGATCGCAAGTAACTTTCTTTGAGGATTATTCTAATGTCGGAAATCATAAAATATGGAATCATATTCATATTGAAATATATCTAGATGTGGATAGTAATTGTCATATTATCCGTAATATTAATCACACTAAGAATAGTATTGTAACAACAAGTATAGATGCATCTGTTATGCAACATGCTCAACTGATTATAACAAGTATTCAGATTGGTGGTGGATCTATTCGTTCACGACAAAGAGTTGATCTAGCAGGTGAACATGCAGAATCAAACATAAATACAATTTCACTTTCAAAAGATAATGCGTATATAGAAAATATATGTAAAGTTGACCATAGGTCTTCTCATACCAAATCCTCGCAAAAATTCAGAGTAGTAGCAGATGGCAACTCGGTCATTGATACAGATCTTACCATTGATATCCCACAAGGTATCGAAAAAATTACCGCTTCAGAGCAAGTGAAAGGCTTGTTACTCAGTCCCAAAAGTCGAATATACGCAAAACCCAGACTAGCAATTTATTCCTCTGATGTATCAGTTTCCCACGGCGTCGCTATCGGAGAAATGGATCAAAAACAGAAACAATATTTATCTCAAAGAGGGTTTTCTGAAAGCACAATTAAGGCTATGCTTGCAACAGGGTTTCTTATGGAGATCTTTGATCAATCAACCTCAAGGGATTTAAAAAATTTCTACAAAGAGAAAATTACTCAGTATTTTTTACAAGCAAAATAATGAACAATATACGAAACGAATTTGGAGTGTATGATCAGAAAGACGCGCCTATCTATTTTGACAGTGCGGCAACTTCTCTCACGCCAAAAATCGTTTTGGAAAAAGTACAAGAGTATTACAACACATACCCGGCGAATATTCATCGGGGTATTTATAAACTCAGCCAGAAGGCAACAGAAGAGTTTGAATCTGTCCGCACAAAAGTACAAAAATTTCTGAATGCAAAGAGCGATCAGGAAATTGTCTTTACCAAAGGAAGCACAGAAGCTCTCAATCTTTTAGCAACGACGCTGGGAGAGTCCCTACATCCAGGTGATGAAATCATTCTCTCAGGTATGGAACATCATGCAAATATCATTCCGTGGACCTTGCTGAAAGAAAAAAAAGGTATTATTCTCAAAATTATTCCTGTACTTGAAAATGGTACACTCGATATTGGAGCATACAAAAAACTACTAAGTCCAAAGGTAAAGATAGTCTCCATCATGCATGTGTCCAACGTTCTTGGAACTATCAATCCTATCAAAGAAATATTTCAATTGGCACATGACAATAATAGTATAACCATTTGTGATGGCAGTCAGGCCGTCATGCATATGCCAGTCGATGTGCAGGATCTGGGTGCAGATTTCTATGTGTTTACCGGACACAAACTCTTTGGCCCGACGGGAGTTGGAGTATTATACGGAAAATATGAATTACTGAATAATCTCCCGCCATACCAAGGTGGTGGTGATATGATTACCTCTGTATCTTTTGATCATGTCGAGTATAAAGAAGCTCCCTACAAATTCGAAGCCGGGACCCCAAATATTGCAGGTGTGATTGGTTTGGGGGCTGCAATAGATTGGATACAAAATATTGGATGGAAAGAAATAATGAAACATGAAGAACTTCTACAAAACAAATTATTGGAGACATTGAAACATCTTCCATTTATACAAATCCTCGCACTCAACGCACCTCGTATCTCGCTTGTATCAATACTTATTCCCGGGATCCATCCCCATGATATTGGTACTGTCTTAGATAATGAAAATATCTGCGTTCGAACCGGCCATCACTGTGCTGAGCCACTCATGAAGACTCTCAACGTTCCCGCAACAACACGAATTTCACTTAGTCTATACAACACCCTGGAAGAAATCGAAAATTTGAAGTCTGCATTAGAAAAAACATATTTATTACTGAAATAGTATGAATCTTGAAGATATGTATAAATCGCTCATTTTAGAGCATAACAGACATCCAAAAAATTTTGGAATATTAGAGAATTGTACACATCAAGCAGAAGGAAAAAATCCTGTTTGTGGAGATCAATATACTTTGTATGCAAAAGTAGAAAAAAATATTGTGCATGCAATAACCTTTTCCGGAGAAGGTTGCGCCATTTCCAAAGCATCGGCATCAATAATGACCACACTTCTCACAGGGAAAAGTCTGAATGAATGCGAACAAATGAAAGATGCGTTTACTCATATGCTAACAGACGAAAACCCCAAAAAACCTGAAGATAAAACGTCAGTATTTTTTGGTGTAAGGGAATTCCCCGGTAGAGTAAAATGTGCAACACTCGCTTGGCATGCACTTTCACATGCCCTCAAAAATGCAGGAGAGGTAATATCTACTGAGTAATCAATGTCCTTAGTTTCTCTAATGCTTTTCCTACCTGCTCATCTGCAGCAGTTGTTTTATCATCGTCTATTTCTATATCAGGCTTTAATCCCTTTCGATCTTCGAGGGTTGTACCGACATTGTTATGATTTGGCGTATACAGATATGCAATGGTCATTTTGAGCTCTGATCCGTCAGAAAGAGTAAAGAGCTGTTGCACTGCACCTTTTCCAAATGAAGTTTCCCCAACAAGTGGTACATGCGCAATTTCAGAAAGTGCCGCCGCCATAATCTCTGATGCTGATGCAGTATAACCGTCTATAAGCAAAACAAGGGGTAATTTAGAAGTATATCCCACATTTGTAGTAAGGAAACTATCCAAAACATTTCCTTTTACTTCAGCAGTTCCTACTTTAGTATCAGGAGGTAGGAACATGGAGAGAGCAAATATTGAGCTATCAAGTAATCCACCACCATTACCTCTGAGATCAAGTATTATTCCCTTTTTCCCCTGGGCATCAAAATTTTGTAAAACTTTTAACAATTCATCCGCGGTTTTCGAATTAAACTGTACTAATCTCACATATCCAATTTTCGGATCTTCGTTGAGATCTTTCCCGATAACACTTGGTACATTGATTTGTTCTCTGACAATTGTTAGTTGTTTTCTCGTCTCTGTATCTCGAGGTTGTATTTCAATATGCACTATAGTTCCCGGTTTTCCTCGAATATTATTAACCATTTGAGTTGGAGTGAGAGTCGAAAGCCCCTCTCCTTCAACGGTGACAATTACATCTCCGGGCACAATACCGTTTTTTTCAGCTGGTGTTCCCGGAAATACATTCATAATAAGAAGTCCGAATTTTGTAGACTCTATTTCTACACCTATACCTTGTAATTCACCCTCAAGTGAACTCATAAATGTATCTGCCTCAACCTTTGGGAAATAGTCAGTATATGGGTCTCCTGCCGCCGCCGCTAAGCCCTTGAGTGAAGAAATAGTAAATGCTTCATCTGTAATGGTATCGCCTTTTGGATGGGATCCTGTAATGAGTGACTTAATTTCATCATAGCTGGTCAGAGTATTTGAGTTTGTTGTGGTTATTGGATTACTTAAATCCATACCTGTATTTTTTTGAATAAATTCAAGGGCTTTTGTTTCATTATAGATAGGATATTTTGTCAATTTAATCATCAGTGCTCGAAATACATATTCAGCCGCATAACCGCGTGTTAGTAAAGCGTTTGGGAAAACATATTCTCCATTAAATACCAAAAGGTTTCTCTTTTGACCAACAATGTAATAATTTTTAAACCAGTCATTTTCAGTTACATCTGCAAAGGCAGACTTCACCGCAGAAAGTGTTGATAAATCCTTCTCAAAACCGGCAACAGACTCTATGATTTTGAGAGCCTCTGCATGGGTTATGGTTGATTCCGGTTTAAACGAGCCATTAGCATATCCGTTGATTATTTTTAAATTTTTCGCACCACAGACATATTTTGCAAACCACTCATTATGTACATCTGTAAAACAGTTTTGCAGCTCTACCTTAGTATCAACTCCATAAACTGAAAAAGTGAGTTTCAAAAATTCGGCTCGATTAATATTTTTTTCGGGCATAAACAGTCCTGCCTCTGATGAGGAGGGATAACCCTGAAGATAACCGAGATTTTGTAGAAAAATGACAGAAGTAAACCATGGGTCCATGTCTGATACATCGGCAAAATATGCTTTTGTAGAACTGAGAGACAAAAAAAATACAAAGAGCAAACTAAAGATTTTTTTCATATTCGTTAAAAGGATGTATCAAAAATAAGTGTAAATGGTTCAAAGGTATTGTAAAGAATTAACTACTGAAAATTCTTATTTTGTCTTCATCTCAAACACCCCATTCCAATTTTTTTCAGGAGGATGTTTCAAAAATATTTCGCATCTATTCATATATACTTTTGAAGTCTCATCATCATATTTTTTATAACAATTCTCAAACCATGCATGTGCTTTTGTAAAATCCTTATTTTTATATAGTGCTAGTGCATCATTGAAGACCTTTACCATCTGCAAAGTATTTTCATGTACTTTCTTTTTTTCTCCAATTAACTCATATATTTGCACAGGCTGGTTTTTCCCTTTTACTTTTATTGTATCTAACTCTCTATATATGAAATCATTTCCAGCAAGGTCCATGGCATCCTCGTTTATACAAATTTTCGATGCATACTCTTTATTGGCTCCCTCAATCCTCGATGCAAGATTCACCTTATCTCCGATCACCGTATAATCAAACCTATCTTCCGATCCGAAATTCCCAACAATGACATCTCCGATCGCGAGGCCGGTTCGAATATCAATTTTTGCAAATTCCGGTATATGTTTCCACTTTTCTAAAATCCTTGGTAATGCCTCATGAATTTCCAGTATTGCAAGAAGAGATTTTTTCGCAAAATCGCCTTGTTCAATTGGTGCATTCCAAAAATACATCATCGCATCACCTATATATTTATCGAGTGTTCCATCATATTTTAAAATTATAGATGTCATCTCACTCAAATAATCATGTAAAAAAGCCACCAAATTTTCAGGGGAGATTGCTTCGGAAAGTGTAGTAAATCCGGCGATATCCGTGAATGCGACGGCAACCATCTTCTTTTCGCCGCCCAAGGTTAATAAATCCGGGTTTTTCAGCATTTTATGTACAACCTGCTTTGAAACATAGTGCGAAAATGCATGAATAGCCCGCTTTTTTTCTTTTTCAACGAGGAAGTTATTGTATCCCATGACAGTAATAAATGTCAGAAACACTGCAAGCGGCGCATGAACAAGATTTATGATAATGAGATATTGTGCAAACAGAAAAATAGCAAATGCAAAATAAATAGGTATGTATAGGAGTAGAAGTATAAAAGAAGGAAGCGGCCGAAGAATCGCAAAAAGACAAGTAAAGAGAAACACAGATACACAAATTATCAATATTTCAAGCAGGGCATCAGCATTTTTAGGTGATTGGTTCGTAAGTATGGTTTCTATCGCATTTGCATGAAACTCAACTCCGGGCATGCTGCTACCGATAGACAAGGGGGAATATACATCATCATGAAGTCCCGCATCCATTTCTCCGATGAGTATTATTTTGTTTTTCACAAGTGCCGGGTCAAATGTATTGTTATACACATCAACAAAACTAATGGTTGGAATAGTAAATGGTCCTCCAAAAAAATTGACCATCATCCTCCCTTGTATATCCTTTGGAATGTTTATCGGGCCATAGTTTTTTGCCGTATTCGTATCTTTTATTTTAACCGGTAGCACAGTTAATGAATTCGAATTTTCAATGAGATCTTTTTGTGATAATCCTAAGTATTCACTAGATAATCGAAGGGCAAACCCTGCCCATGTGCGTGAATCACCGGTGAGGAGAGGGGCTTTTCTTGTTATATTATCTTGATCCTCGAACACCTCAATACTTGCTAATTGAGTATTTTCTTTTGGTAATATTTCCGTCGTTGGTAATAATTGTTCATTATCATACATGCCAAGTTTCGCAGCTAAAAACACGTTTGGATTAGCCTTGAGTGCATTTGCAAGGAGTGCATCTTCACGCTTAGCAAACTCCTGAGCATTTTTTTCCAAATTTGGTTCATTATATCTTTTGGTAAATTCAGTTAGATCTTTGTACAGTGCATCTGATGAAGGCTCGGAAAAGAATATATCAATACCTATGACTGAAGCTCCCGCCTTTTTTAAGTTGTCTATCACCGTAGCATAATATCCTCGTTTCCAATTCTGCCATCTGCCCAGCCCGCCATCCTCTTGTTTTGTAAGACTTTTTGCATCTATTTTAACAACTGTTACATCTCCGGTATGTCTTGTCGCTGTTGAATACAAAAAATTACTCAGTCTGAGATGGAGTCCCTCTTGATAATTGTTGGTAAGCAGGAGCGATGAAAAAATCGAGATCAGCACCGCAATCACAATATAGAGAAGTGACTTTGAAATTTTTTTCATAGATAATAGAATCAATATACAATACTATACAACTCCCTTTATAAATGAAAACTCAAATTCATTTCTTCTAAAACATTTTGAAAATCATCCGGAATATTTGCCTGTACTTCTATTTCTTTTTTTATTCCAAATGGTACAAATCTCAGTCTCCATGCATGCAGCATTTGCCTCTTGGGGTAAGTAACTTTTGAACCGTATTTTGTATCTCCGAGAACCGGATAGCCTAGGGAAGAGAGATGCACTCTGATTTGGTGTGTCCTTCCAGTATGTAGTATAATTTTTAGATAACTCGCCTCTTTTGTATGTGCAAGAAGTGTTACTTCTGTTTTTGCTTGTCTCCCTTCGCTTGAAATTCCCATTTTTGTTCTATTATGCGTATTTCTTGCAATCGGCGCTTCTATAATAGAATGTATATGTGGAAAATCTCCTTTTACAATACAAATGTACTCTTTCGTAATTTTTCTATCATGAAACATTTTTGTGTAATAATCAAAGGCTGTATTTGTTTTCGCCAAGAGTAGAAGACCGGTCGTATCTTTATCTAGGCGATGCACGATGCCGTGACGATGTTCATCATCTGCTTGGAAACCATGAAGATGCACTAAGTAGGGCTCAATGCAAGGATGCTTCTCTTTGTCGCTGAGAGTGTTCTGCACATTTACACCATCAGGTTTGTCGATCACAATAGTATACTCATCCTCATATACTATCCTATACGGGAATACAGAAGCAGAAACAGCATGAGTTTTATTCAGGTGTGGTAATACAACCAGTAACTCACAACTGTTCTGTAGTCTCAAAGAGGGTTTTGTCTGTATTATCCTATTAATAGAAACTCTGCCTTCTCTTATAAGAATAGCCACAAAGCTTCTGGAAAAATCAGGAAGAAATTGCGATAAGATGCTATCCAATCGCCGAGGTGCTTCATCCCTCGGAGTATACACAAATATTTTAGAGTCCAAGTTTTTTTCTGATTTCATCTGCTTCTTCAGTATCTTTAGTAACAGCATCTTCTTTATGTGAATCCATTTCGAGTATTTGCCATTCGGAAGCCGCTTGAGTTCGAAGTTTTTGCACTTGTTCAGGATGTTTTTTCTCTAATTCATCAAACTTCTGTTTTTCTTCTTCTAATATTTTGATAAGTTCGTTGATTTGAAATTGTGAAAGTGATGGCAATTTTTCAATAATATCTCTTTTTTCTGAAAGCTGTAATGAAAGGGAACCTGCAAAAAGAAACAAAAAATACTTCTCAGGAAATGCAGTAGGATGAACGGGCAAACTTACTGTTGTGGCAAAACTTATAAAGTCTTGAGCACTTATATATGCGCTTCCTCGCGGTTCAGGTGGGGGAGTCGCTTGCATAAACTGCATGACCTCCTCTTGTATACTTTCATCAGTAGGAGGATTCCCAGCCCCTGGAGTAGTACCATCATCGCCGGTTGCTCCAGTACCTGCGAATTGCTGATCATCATCTTGTGACATAATACAACATTAAATATTTCCAATCCAGTATGAAGCAAATTTTGAAAAATGCAATCTAACTCACGAAAATTGATAATTTATACTCGCTATGGTATCATAGCTAGGTATTACAAAAAATATGCAACAAGAATTTCATCAACATACAGTACTCATTGTTGGAGCGACTCAAAGACGACTTCATCTTTTTCATATTTTGTTATCTGCACTACAGCGCAAAGATATGCAAGTACTTGCACAATCCGCATCGCTGTCACATGAGATGAAGAAAAAACTAGAAAGAATGCATATAGATATGAATTTTGATGTATATAAACTTGGTTCAGGATTTCATAGGACTGATGAGAAGAGCATATTGCTGGTAGAAATGACATATGAACAGTTTTTAATAGAAAATACAGATGCGTTACATGAAGCATTGCTCGTGTTGGCTGATCTCCGAATTGAAGACACATTATTTGGGCAAGATATTAAAGATAAGATAGCCCAAATGAATGCGAAAAAGCAATTGAAAGAAGTATTATACAATGTTGATACGGTTTCAAAACGGGAAGAAGGAATAAGTCATCATTACATTGATATTGAAAGTATATTGAGTGAAAACGTCATTGGATATGGCAGATCGCCATTATCAAGTATTCATTTTGATATACAGGATGATGTATTGAATATAATGACAAAAACTGAATCACATGAGATTCAGATAGAGCATATCTCTGCATATTCATATTTAAAGCAAGAAGGCCTATTTGGAGCCATTGCTGTTCTTCTACAATATGACTTTTTTGATAAAGAAACTTGTTCAAAGTTAGAAACATACCCATTTCTTGAAAGAGATTCAGGAAATATTGAGGTTTTAGTGTGGACATTTGGAGCAATTCATCCGGATGAATTTGACGCACTTCTAAGAATACCGACATATACAAATGTCGCTATGGGACTTGCTAATTATCTAAGATTTGAGGATATTATTGAGCGAAATATAGAAAGATTTGAAACAGTTTTGGTTGTTGCAGAAGATGAAGCACAGGCGGAATTATTGGGAGACTACTTTTTGTCAAAGGAACATGATTCATATCATTCTATTATCTTCGTACCAAATAGTTCAGAAATGCGTACATCATTACAGCGCGTATTTAGAGGTCAGGAGAAAAAAATATTATATCTCTTCGACAATATTGGCACTTTCATACATATTCACGAATAAGTCAACAATACGTCTGACAATGAAAATATGTGAATAAAATAGCTAAAATAAGCCAAAATAATCAAATATTCAGTATGGCGAACAACAGTAATTGACACATATTGCATATTGTATCAACAATGATTGTTGACATTTTGGTTTTACTGTTTATAATCATGCTCGCACACATTGAGGAGGTATATTTAGAGTCATTGCACGTAAAAATGTAATGGCTTTAAATGCAAAAAAGAAGAGACGGACAACGCTCTTCTTTTTTGTTGTGCCTAAAATAACTATTGTTAATTAAGTCAAGTATTTAATGTGAGACAAATAAGCGTAAATCTGCTATAATACTATGAAGTTTATAAATAGCTATGGACAATATACAACCACAGGAAAATCAAATACCACAAAGTCAAAATCAGATACCAACTACACCAATTCAAATTGGTGATATTGAGCTACCATTGCATGTCTATGAATATGCACCCCATGAGCGCTCAAACCAGTGGGTATATATTATGGTTGCAGTTGCCATCGTGCTAGCAATAGGATTCATATTTTTTGAAGGGATCGGTGCCTTCTCATTTATCGCAGCATTGATTGCTCTGATTGTTGTGTATTACCAAATACACAGTAAAAGTTCGCCAAAAGACATGATGGATGTCTCTCTCACGAACTTCGGAGTTGTGATCGGAGGCAGGTTTACGCCATATACAGAGATAAATTTTTATTACATCCATTCATTCCCGACTCACAATACACTGAACTTTTCGTTGAAAAATAATAGAAAGTTGGATCTGGTAGTATTTCTTCCAAAGGAAATTGAGTTTATACAGATTCGTCAGACTTTGAAAACACATAAAATTACTGAAAACTTTGAAGTGAAAGAAAGTCCACTGGATTATTTGATTCGTCTCCTCAAATTATAATATGAAAATATTTCAATTTTTAAAGCTAGGGATGAAAAAGAAAAGCATCACATTGATGATATTAGCAGTATTCGGATTATTCTTCTTTGATTTTGGTGTTGCTTTAGCTCAAAATGCAAATCCTGATTCACTGACTTCAGGTATTCCGACAAGCGCTATCCCAAAAGAAGTTTCAGATCTCTTGACGTCGATGGTGAACATTGCGATTACCATTCTCAAAGTCGCATATGCCGTTTTGATACCGATACTTGGACTCATTGGAAAATTCCTCAGTAATGACTGGGTGACCGGGTCAGCGTTTAATGTTGATATTATCATCGAGTTACTTTGGCAGATTGTGCGTAATGCTGTAAATATTGCGATTGTGTTTTACCTCCTCTTTGTTGCCGGGAAAAACATTCTACCATTTGGAGACGGGAAAGATGCAGAAATCAAAAAAGCACTTCCGATGGTTGTGATTGCCCTGATACTTGTGAATTTTTCTTTGTTTGGAACGAGATTGATACTGAACTTCGCAAATCTCGCGACGACTATTGCGTTTTCTATTCCGCAACAGGTGGTTGGAAATGTGTTTGGTAATCCGAATACCGCGACCGGACAGACGCCGTATCATATGTTCGTGTGGTCGACTCCGATATCGAATGATATGACGAATGCGCTGAGTTGTGATCCGAATTATGTGAGAGTGAGTATTAGTAGTCTCACGAATGAACAAAAGGCTTCATCTGTTGTAAAAGCTATAGTTGATAAATCCGGTCAATATGTTTGTCAGTTAGCTCAATATTGTTACGATACCAACACACCTGCGGATGCTAATGGGTTTATAAAACCAAATACAACTTGTGATTTAACAAAATCCAGGACATCCACTTCTGCTACCGATTTTGGAGTTAACCCAAATAAAACTCCTGTAACTACAGGAGGTACAGGTTCCTTTGCTGGTACACTAACTGGTTCAACTTCTGCACTAGCAGGAATTAAGTTGTTTACTCCGGTTAGCCAAAGCATTGTCTCATCGGGAAATCAAAATCTCCGCCAAGTCGACTGTCTTCATCGAAATTACGCATTCAATTTCTCAAATAGTTTCATTGCCGAACACGGCTCATCTATTATCGCAAATCCGATTTACGTTAATGGAACAGGTTACACAACGGGTAATGGTTATTACAAACGATTCATTATTCAAGAGTCTCCGTCAAACGCAGATGGTACTGCCAATAAGGCGTATGACGATAAGATGACATCTGTTACTGATTGGATCAAAAAAACGAAAGCAAACTGGACAGCTGGAGGACTTTCAGAGGCTGATGTTGCAAATGGTCTGAGTGGTTTTCCATATTATTCTGACTGTATCATGTCGATGGATGAGCTCGTATTCTCTGCTCGAAATGTGATGTTTGTGTATGCATTCAACTTAATGAAGGTTGCTCAATACGAGGAGCCGGCCGTAAATATCAAGGATCTCAGTGGTATCACCGTGAGACTTATCACAACAATTGTGTACTTCGGATTTTTCCTTCTTGTAAACATCATGCTCCTTATCGCGGTCGTTGGCCGAGCATTTTATATCTGGGCGATGATGATTTTATCGCCGGTATGGGTGCTGACAGAGGTGTTAAAAATGAAAATCGCATCAAAAGAAGCAGGAGAGGCAGTAGGAGGAACTGTTCGATTTATAAAATTAGCATTTATGCCGGCTGTTGTCGGGCTTGTGCTTTCGCTCGGCTTTGTTATGTTCCATTATTTAAGTTACATAGGATCTATCGAAGGTCTTTATGCAGGCCGTCTCCAACTTGGAAGTATTACATTATATTTTGATCCGAACGGTGTGATCATCAGTGGTCTGGGTCATATGTTCCAATTGATGTTTGCATTTATTGCGGTTGCCGCCGTATTTGTTGCAACGTATGAGGCGATTAAGTTTGGATTTGGTGAAGGTAATCCGTTTATGAAAGGTGTCGATGCTGTGAAGAAATTTGGTGGAGATGTGGTGAAGACAGCGAGAGAACTGCCTTTGCAGGCGCGAGTTATCCCGCTTCCGGGTGGTGGAAAAATGAATATAAATACAGCAAAGCAGCTTCCTGGTATGGCTATGGCTAGTAAAAATGCGAGAGAAGATAACCTTTCTAGACAAGCATTAGAAAATGCATTTCCTAATTTGGTTGGGGCTAGTGGTCTTACTCCAAATGATAGAACGAGAATGGTTCAGTTGGCTCAAGCTGGAAATAACACTGCTGGTGTAAAAGGATTTATGGATGAGATTAGGCAACGTGGTAACGCCCCTGAGATTCAGAGAATGCAGGCTGATATTATGCACCAAATTGTGAAATCAGATGGTAGTATTAACTCAATTGATCGAATACGAACAAAGATTGGTAATGAGGATATTGAGATTGGAGGTGCAGCACTGCAGCAAATAAAAGCAAATATACAGACTGATACAAGTAGAGCTCAAGCATTTGCAAATCAGACGCGAGGTAGAGGACTTGAGGAAGTACAAGCACATCAGGACTTCAAATCTTTTGTACAGAGTAGCGTATTTACTTTGCCGACAACTACTGCTACGGGGGCAACTCCAACGCCTGGTGCGGCAGGTACTCGAACTAATACAGGTATTACTCAACAACAAGGGAATACAACTCCTGTAGGTATTCCTCCATCATCCGTAACTCGGGTGGGAACTGGTGCACAACAAAATTTCCAAGTAACACACAGGAATGCACCCGGAGGAATAACAATTCCAGCTGCAAATGCAACAAACCTTGCAAGTATTACTGCATTCATAAGAACTCTTGCAAATACAACACAATTGACAGATAACGATATAAACTTAATAGTAGCACAGATTATACCTAGACCCTAAGTCATAATCCCCCCAATGTCCCCAAACAACCCTCAACATCTAGATAAACAGAGGAAACTCGAAATCGAAAGAGGATTACAACCCAATAATATCCGGCTTTCTGAATACCGAAACGACTTTGGTAACCGCACCCATGATGTTTTGGACGAGACGAATAGATTCGCAAATTCTCAAGATCTTAAAATTTTCAAAAAACTTGGAATTGAAACTACTCAGTTTCCTCATGCCCAGAAGAGGATAGCAGACACCTTAAAAAATCTTATTACCCTAAGAATAGATGGGGTAGATCAACAGATGCTTACACAAATGACCAGCCCTCTCAAACTCATGGAGTTTTATTTATTCTACGATGAAGTCTCCGCTGCGAATGCCGGGACAAACCCTGACAATAAATCAATGCACGCGAAACTTGCCGGGAAAGTGTTTGATATTAAAGATGTGCTTGAAACAATTAAGGATCCCAACTTTGGCCCAAACGTTCAAAAAAATGGCTTATTCATAGGTTACGAAGAAACTCTTCAAAAAACTTTGGAATACCGAACCTGTGCAGAAGGTATGAGGAATCCTAATCTTGGTAGACGATTTGGTCCCAATGCTGGGTATATTATTGAAAACACTCCTGCATTTGCTACAGATGACAACATATTGCAGAAAAGCCATGCCATTATGGATTTTATGGGGATCGTGTATGTCTTTGATAACATGGAAAGAATTGGACAGATTGATCGAGTCCTTGCACATAAAATTGGGCAAGCACTAGTATCTCTGGGAAATATTGAAATTAGGAATATACAGGATCAAAACCAAATTGATCTTTTAAGAACAGGAAGGGAATCGATCTCGTCTTTAATTTCAGAACAGATGCGGTCATATCAAAAGAAAATATTGGAACTCAAAGCGTATGCATTAAAGAAGAAAAACGACAAAGTAGCCGAAGAAAATGTTAAAACCGCAGAAGCAATATTCAATGCTTCCTCTTCTCTTGGAGAAGAGGTTGATTTGCCAATCGTGTCAAAGCATAACGTCACTCTTTTTAAAGAGCTCCTGCAACACAGTAATCTACTCCTTGATCCTCAAACAGAATCCGGCATAGATAACCAAATCAATCAGTCAGTGGATGATATCGCTGAAGAAAGTGCACGTATGTATATGAATGAACATAGTTTGCTTTCAAACTCCCCTGCAGATTTTGTTAATGCAGAGTTGGATAAATGTGAATTCCCCGGAGAAACAGTCTTTCATGATGTCCCTACGGCGGAGAAAAAAATCAATGAATATTTAGATATTTTAGCTGCTAAAAATGGAGGCAAACCGAAGGAAAAGAAGGATAGGGTTGTACTTAAAGTCGGTAATTATTTTCATCTTAAGGGAGTTGCCACAATAAAGGGCAAGGATGGCAAAGATACGCAAGTTCATGTGGATGAATATGACAAAATAAAAAGTGTTTCTGCAAATGGGGTTGTTTTTGAGAAAATGAATCAGCATCTGTCTCTGGATAGGCTTGCATTTGAGCTCCTGGCAAAGGATGCGCGCCGGCCCGGCATTGATCGTACATTTGAGTTTGCATACAATAATCATGATGCTCCGATTACATCACTTCATGATGTGGAAAAAGCTTTAAATCCTAATCTGAATAATACAAAAAATAATGAATTTGTACCAGGAGCGGTGATAAAGGAGCTCAAAGATACCAATGCCATTGTTAATCAGATTTGGACTGATGTCGGGACAATAAAAAATGTTGTTCCCGGAAAGGGAGTGATGCTGACAAAACCAAATGGTGGTCAACAATTTTTCTCATTTCCGGAATTATTACTTAAATTTAAAAATACTAGTAAACCTTTGAAAATTTCACCTCCGGGAACAGAAGTAACAAAGAGTAAAGAGAACTCAAACATAACAAATCATAAGGAGGGAAGTCCTTTTATCAACGTACTATCTCTCATAGGTGCTGGCAAAGCACTATGGGAGGGAGTAAAGGAAGAGCGCAAAAGGAAACTGGAGATTGAAGGACATCTACAACAGATGATAATTTGGAATTTACCCCAGTTAAAAAACAAAGATACTGTCTTAGTTTCTACCGGTGGATTAGCTAGAAAAGCGAGAGAATCTATGCTTGAAATGGAAAATAAAAAAGTGGATAACATAAAATCAAAATTGGAAAAGATGGATGATGCAACGAAAAAGACAAACATTTTGGATTTCTTTGCGAAATACAAAAAATTAAAAGAAAGAGGCATGGATGTTACTACGCTTACGAGTTCATTTAGTAACGTCGACGGGTGGTTTTCAGGTAAGAAAAATTATGATCATCGAGCTGAGATTAAGGGTCATTTATATTTTATATTAGAGCACTACGGGACATTGTATCCTTTTCAGGAGCTCACTACAGACGGATATCAAAAGAATGAGTTTTGGCTCAATCTTTTAACTGAGAACAAAGAAACCGCAGAAAAAGGACATGAAAAGTCTTTGAATGAAAAAGGTGTTGATGATGGACATGGTGAGATCTGGAAACTGTATGGAACATTTAGAGTACAACCTCTTTTGTTTGGAGACGAGGCGGCAAAACGTGTTGAGTCTGCATATCTTGGAGGTGGTGCGAATAATGCGAAAACTATTGAGGATGATATCAAAAAAGCAAAGAATAAAGATAAGGTGAAAGAAATATTAAAAAATAATTTATTGGACAATAAATTCTCCGGCGTGGATAAATGTTTTATGAAAATAATGGATCAAGGCGCTTCTGCAGAGGAAGTGTTTACCTTCTTCTTGATGTTTTACAATCAGATTAGATTCCAGGATAATAATGGTGAACTTCGAAGTCGTTATCCATTTGAAGAGATGAAGGATTTAGCAGTGAAAATTGCAGGATCATACCCGCACCCTTATTTTCGATTTTTACAAAAAAGTGAGAATTTCAGAAAACTAGATCGTATTCTCGAGACAAGTGCGGTTTCTGATAAGATTGGGAAGAAGCCACCATATGAGTCTGATAAAGTTGAGGCTTATGGAAAAGTACTTTGGAAAATGTTTAACTTTGGTGCAGCTACAGATGATGATAAGGGTGGTGACTATACACTCCTTCAGGGATATGCTAATACGGATACAAGGTCAGAATATGTCACATTCGTAAAAGAAGAAATGAAAAAGATGCCCGGAGGTGGTCCGTCGTTTAGTTTTGAGTCGAATGATCCGCAGGCCTGGGCCTCCAACCCCCTGCTTGCATTTAACGGAAATGTACTGAGCAATCTTGCAAATGATATTGATACATCATCAAATGTGTGGAGACATGCTGTTGCTAACAATTATTTTGATGCAATGTTATCATCAGTTCAGGATATGAATGCTTCGGTACAATTATCTGATGAAGATAAAAAAGCATACTTGGATGAACTTCGAGAACTAATGTACACAACCTTTTACAGTGGTCGAATTTTTGATTTCTCGGAAACACGGCCGAAAAAAGCTGACGACACGTCGTACATTGGTAAATTTGATATTTCTCGTGAAGGCTCAAAGAAGCGTGATCAGTTTTTTGATAAGTACAACAAACATTTCAAAATAAAATTAACTGATGTTGGATTAGATCCACAGAGTTGTTACGAAGTTTCTGAGAGAAAGAAAAATAAAGATAAGAAGGAGATCAAAACCAAATTTACGTTTGTACACAATGATACAGATAAATCTCACATCCCGATGGACACGGAAACAATGTTTGCACACAAGGGCACAGCATCGGATGATGATGAAGACTACTACCCTGGTTTCTAAAGAAAGTGTTCGATCTCCGCAACTATTTTGAGCACAGCATTGCTTTTAGTTGTACTTTTCTGAATTTCTACATTCAGAACTTCAGGTAATAGTTCCAAAATCTTTTTCAAACTCACATCCTCTTGTAGTACAAATCTACTCTCAGGATGCGTATTGGTATACTCAATAGCGTTATCTATTTGATCACCTCGTGAACTGCTCTTTGGCAATGGGACAAGTATAAGCGGTTTTTGTAATACAGCAAACTCAGCTAAAGCAGTTGCACCACTTCTTGTAAGTACTACGTCTGCTAATGCTAAAATATTCGGATACTGTGAGCCACCGTAACTAATTACTTTATACCACCCAACAGTAGTTTTCAAATTTGCTTTTGACTCTTTCATATCACCAGTTATATGGACAATATTATAGTTCTTTGAAAGTTCAGAAATATTTGAAAAAACAAACTCATTGAGAAATTGTGCACCTAAGCTGCCCCCAACCACAAGAAGAACAGGCAAATTATTTGATATCGATCCTCCAAGAAAGCTCATCGCCGCCGCCTTTGTTCCTTCTGAAATCTCAGATCTCACAGGCACCCCGGTAACTACAGCAATACCTTTAGGAAAATACTGTAATGATTTCTCCCACGATACGCAGATTTTCCTCGCTATTTTTCCTGTAATTTTACTTGCTAATCCCGGCACCACATCCGAGTCATGAATTATTACCGGTATCCGAAGTACCCACGCCGCAAAACAAACAGGCACAGCGACATATCCTCCTTTACTAAAAATCACTTTCGGACGATATCTGATCAAAATGATAAGTGATTGCACAAATCCGATAGGCACTTTGAACCAATCAATAAAATTTCGAAATGAAAAATATCTTCTCATTTTCCCGGCGTGTATACCATGAAAAACTATATCGGTTTCTCCGACGATCTTCGCTTCCATGCCGCCACTTTCCCCGATATAATGAATATCATTACTAATTTTTGAAAGTAGTGGTAGTAGTGCGAGATTTGGATAAATGTGCCCCCCCGATCCTCCTCCTGTTAAGAAAATAGTCATGTGACAAAGTTGAGTAACTGGATATATTAACTAAAATACCTGCAGCAACGAGATTCATTATGAGAGACGATCCTCCCGCTGAAATAAATGGAAGTGTGATCCCGGTTAGTGGTAATAATTTGATGGTAACACCGATGTTAATAAATGCCTGCCAAATAAGCCAAAATGTTATCCCAATTGCGACGTATCTGGCAAATTTATCCGGTGCGCCTTTTGAAATCATATATCCCCGCCAGCCTATGAATAAGAAAAGAAGAATCAAAGCAACTGAACCGCGTAAGCCTGTTTCCTCAGCTATAGCCGCAAAAATTGTATCACTTTGAACTTCGGGCAAATACCCCCATTTCTGAATTGATTTATTAATTCCTTTTCCCATTACTCCACCGCTCCCTACAGCAATAAGGCTTTGTTGAATTTGCCACCCCACGTTTTTACTTGAAGGATCAATAGTATCATCAAAAAACTCTTTTACTCTATCTCTCACATGGGAGAAGGCTAAAAACGCCATAAAGAATACAGCAATCATGATAAGGCAAGAGACAAACAAATGTTTAAATTTTGCACCTGCTACAAAGAACATCACTACAGTCGTTGGGATCAATACAAGAAATCCTCCAAAATCCGGTTGCATGATGATTGGTATAGCGACCAAACAAACAATAACACAAAAGGGAATAAAACCAGATTCGAGAGTTGTCAGTTCTTTTACTTTGGGCTCAAGCCATCTCGCAACGTAAAGCACCGTAGCAAGTTTTACAAATTCTAAAGGCTGAACAGATGGAAATATAGAACCAAAATCAAGCCATCCTGTTGCACCATTAAGTGTTTTTCCAAATCCAGGGATAAAAAGTAGTAACAACATCATTACACCAATAATGAAGAGTGGAAGCGATAGTCGATACCAGGCTTTGTAAGGTATATTTGCAACAACAAAGAAAATAACTAGTCCAACGCATACAAGAATGATGTGTTTTATTGCAAAATAATTCATGACATAGTCTCTTGGGTCATTGAGAGTCAATAAATAGTCATAAATAGACACTGAATTCACCATGATAACTCCAAAAACAAGGAGTAATAAAAATGCTATAACAAGGAACCAGTCTATATTCTTTTTCTTTAACGATGCAATCATATGCACTATTTTGTAAGGTAACTATTATCAAGGAATCCTAGTGGATTAACATGTTTTCCATCTTGAAGCACTTCAAAATGAAGGTGTGCCCCGGTTGTCATCCATCCTGCACCTTTTGTTCCCGGTGCACCTCCGGTCAATCCAATAGGTGTACCTCTTCCGACAAAATCTCCAGCATTCACCAGAATAGAATAAACATGTCCATATACAGTCATGATTCCTCCTGCATGTGCTACGACAATATAACTATAACCAAGTCCATTATCACGTACTTTCGTCACATATCCGTCAGCAGGTGAAAGTATGGGAGTGCGCATCGGCGTGGGTATATCAATCGCATTGTGGTTTACACCAAAATGTTTCTTGTATCCACCATCACGAAAAAACGCCGAAATACCTTTACCCGGGTATACTGGCCAATCCAGGCCTAATTTACCGGTGGATGAAACCCCTAATGAACGAAGTAACTCCATTCGTTTTGCAATTTCCTCAGGTGTCAGTTGACCGGAGAGACCACTCTGCATTGCCTCAATTTGCCCCTGAATATCTTTTAAATTGGAATGAATCAGTGTTACTTCATTTTCTACACTATAATAATCCTTCACACTGGAAGAAAGTAGGACTTGATATGCATCTTCCCGTCCTTTTGTATCTGTAAGTAAAGCCTCCTTACTTTGTTTTTGTTCTGAAAGTGATGTCTCTTCGCCTATGAGTTGATCCTTCAGAATTGTCAGCTCTTTTTGATCTTCCTCTAACTGTGTTTTCTGCATTGACAATACATTTTCTACATCCTGAAGATCTTTTAGAATACCTACTCCTGTATCTTTGAGATTTTCGATATACTTCCTTCTTGTTAAAATATCTGAGAATGAAACAGGTGAAACGAGCAGTGTGAGATCTGAGAAAAAACCATCTCCTCTCGAAAAATATAATTGATCTTGTTTGTATAGAAGCGACACAAACTCAGAGAGTGCTCCTGCCTGGTACTCTTCTGCAACTTGGACAATATGCAGTTTCTCGTATTGTTCTTTGATTTGCTGTTCTTTTTGTGCCACCTGTATTTTCACAGCTTGAATGCGTAGGGCAGAGATAGAAAGTGATGTCTCGAGGAGTTTTACGTGAGATGAGAGGGTATTGATATTCTCATTTAAATTTGATAGTTCTTGTTCATATTTTGCAATATCAGATTGCAATGTAACAAGTTGCAACTCTTTTTCTCTTATTGTTGGGTCATTAAGTACTGTTGAAGTGAAAGGGATTTTATTTTTCCATACATCAATGATCTTATTTTCAGTGACTTTAAGCTCTTTACTTGCCCATACATCACCGGTTGTAGTTTTTTCGGCAGTACTTGGATTTCCCCAGAGGTCTAAAAGAATTTCACCGGTGACGGCAAAACTGGTTGGGAGGAGGAGTGATGATATGAGGATTGTGGCAATGTATTTGTTCATGAACGTATTGTATGTAAGGAGAGTTGTAAAATCAACGCCTCATTATTTTTTCTTCACATTCGCAGGATCATCGGCAGGAAACTTCTGTGGGACTGTAATATTCATGGGATTTGGTGTAATAAGATTATTTGCCAAATCACGAATGTTTCTTAGCTCTATATTAAAAAACTCACCGTATTGTGTCCGAATATTTGTTGTTTGGATAACAGCCTCTCTTTCTTTACAGGTGATTTTTGCAATACGAACAGTATTTGTCATATCTTTCACTGTGATGTCTTTGTCTGTAATTGCGTAGTTTTGAATGTGTTCACAGTCAAATTTTTGTACGGGCTCATTAAACTGAATCAAAAGTTTATTATAATCCAGGAATTGTTGGGTTGTTATGCGGGGAGGAGTAACGTCTTTTTCAATATGCGCGTTGATTTTTATATCGTTCTTGAGCGTATCTGTTTCAAATAAGGCAATGTTTTCTCTGGTAACCATTGTGGTAGAGGATAAGAGATGATCAATTGGCGCTTGAAAAACCACACGGAACTGCGTATTTTCTATACCGCTTTGTTTATAAATCACCCCATTATATTCATCACTTACTAGCATATTCGTTGGCAAAAAATAAGAATATGACAGCGTTTTGGTCTGCCCGGGATCAAGCAAAAGCGACTCTCCCAAAACAGTAAATCCTAGGTCGGATGTTTTCTCTACATCTTTACGAAGATCACCATCAAATGTTGCATTTTTGGGAATATATGTACGTATATAACCGCGATACTGGTGCGAGAGAGGAGCATTAAATCCTCCTAAATGATGAAATGTTAGTGTTGTTGTAACTTTGATCGGTACGCTCTTTGCCATATCACTTCCGGGTTCTATGGAAACAGTATGTAAAAAATCTCTGGAAATATATCTGTCAGATTTCATTCCTCCAAGATTGCCTAAAACAACAATAAAAGGATCGATATTTTGCTCGGGCATGGGAAAGCTATTTGCAATACCTTTTATAATGAAACTCTTTTCCAACTCTGCATCCGTTGAATAAAATGCAATATCTTTATTTTGTATTCCATTATACAACAATCCAAAAAGCTGATCATAGTGTACTACATCGAATATAGATTTTTTCAACGTCTCGGAGAGAAGTTCAGATAGGATACTTTTTCTTTTGGAAAGATCTTCAGTACTATGCAAATCGATGTTATTCTGTTCAAATTGAATAGTTTGAAAAAGGTTATGAGAATCAATGATTTTATCACGAATAGATATAGGTTCTTTATTGGCAACTAATTTTTCAAAAAATGAGAAATTTAAAGTGATTAGACCATCAATTTTTTTATCCGGAAATTCAGACTTGTAAAAGTCTAAAATATCCTTAGCAGATGTTGGCAGATCAGGTGACCAATTCGCATCATGAAAGCTATAGCCTTTATAATTGTCGCCTGCAAGAAATTTTTCCATCGGATATGGTGCCTTTTCTATCTTGGAGTCATTGTATCCTTTTAAAGAAAACACGTCTTTGACAGTGAAACCCGTCGGAAAACCATTGGTAAATGACAGTTCTGCAAAAGAAGAAATAAATCCTCCTGTAGGACGAAGCTCAGCGTTATTCTGCAATAATACAAGATACGTTTTTTGAGACAAAAGACTTCCTGCTAAAGAAAAATAATCAGGTATAAAAGTTCGCATATTTCCCATTATAGAAAAAATCCAAATAGAAAATGTGACGAATATGAGGAGAAAAACTTTACCTGTATTGACAATGATTCTTTTCATGAAGTTTTATTGGAGGTAGATTTGCTTGTTTCGATCATGTTCATTTTCTGTATCGGCAAAATGGATCTGACCGTTTGCATCGTGAAGGTAATAATAATATGTAGACTCCTTTGGTTCTTTTGCTGCAGTAATAGAAGCTAGTCCCGGGTTAGATATCGCAGAGGGTGGCAAACCCTTCTGTTTCCTTGTATTGTATGGGTTAGTACTTGTGAGCTCTTTGTATGTGAGTTCTTCACCTGCCTCCATGAGATACCTATTTGTAGCATCGGTTGCAAGTTGGATTCCTTCATTCAGCCGTTTCCAGATTATTCCTGAGACGATGGCTTGATCATCCTTTGGCCTGGATTCTTTTTCAATGATTGATGCAATTATGACAATTTGGGGATCAACATCAGATCCTACTTGTTTTTTGAAATTACTGAGCATCTGCTTAAAAAATGATTCTACAGTAAATTGTGCTTTAGATATATAATAAGTGTCCGGAAAAAGATATCCCTCAAGATAACTCCATGAAAATGCATACTTTGGATTATCTTGTTTTGGCAGAAATGGAAAAGCAGTTCTGAAATCACAATTGCTCATACAATCAGTGAAATCCTTTGCTGTTGCTAATCCATCTTCAATCATGAGATCTCGGATATCCCGAACAGTCATGCCTTCTTTGATGGTTATTTTCATAGAGTCAGGGACAACTTTACCTGTGAGGATGTCGGTTACTTCAGGAATAGTAAGTCCAGTATTAAGGGTAAAACTTCCCGCCATTAGACTATTCTGAAGATTATTTTCACGCACATACCTAATAAATGCACCATCATTCTTAATGATATTTGGATAAAGCAAACTGTTTGCAATACTTCTAACACTTGAACCTTTTTCAATGGTTACTGTAAATAAGATATTTTTTCTCGAAATATCCGGAATAACTGTAAGTGCAGTTTTATATTGTTGTTCACTATAAAAAAAGTATCCTCCTGCTATGAGTACTAAAGCCAATATACCAACAAGTGATTTTTTCATTCTATTAAATTAGCTTGAAAGTTCACCAAAATTTCCGGGCAAACCAAGGTCACCTAAAATATCTTTCATATTCGAAGAGGCAACTTCCTGCGCTTTTTTCAGACCTTTTTGGAAAGCTGTCATAGTAGATCTGCGGATGTGTTCTTTCCCATGACCCCAGGCATCATCTGTGATTTGAATGTCCATCACTTCCAAATTTCCATTGATCGTCACTGTCACACCACCTTCTTCCGCCTCGATATGAATATTTTTAAGCTTATCTTGCATTTTTTTGGCTTGCTGTTGCATTTTCATCAAGTCTTTCATTTGGTCAAACATACATTACTATTTATAAAGTAAACATAGTGATTATACAGAGGGAAATGGTGAGGGCAAGATTGCAAGAAATATTGACATAATATAAAAATATATAAATATAAATATAAATATATTATTATACATAGTCATGAATCTAAATAACAAAATTATCCCAGTAGAAGATAAGAAACAGAATAGTGTGGATATTATCCGCCTGCTATTAGATGAAGCATCTATAAAATTAAATGCACTATCAATTGGTAATATTAATGTAGTTCCTTTTTCTACAAACTATACGCCTGTAACCCGTGAAGAGTTAGGTGAGATTTATAGAATGAGTATGATGCTGTTAACAGGAGAATATTTTGAAATTGATCAGAGTATAACTGAAATAAAATCTAAAATAGAGGAATTGCTTATTGATGAAAAAAGTAATTCTAGATTTGTCCAAGCTTTTGTAAGATTAATGCTTGGTTTTATTAAAGAAATTACTAATGCAGTGAGAAGTGATGCGATAGTTGAAGTTAAACATATATGCAAAAATGAGGAAAGCTTAAAAGCTCTGGAAGAAGAAATGAGAGTTTTAAAAGGGAAAGAAGAAAATCAGAGAAAAACAATTTTACTCTTTGAAACATTAGCAAATAACTATATCCATATGGATAGTGAAGTGCCAATGAAAAAACAGCAGATTACTTGGATAAGGGATTTACAAATCTCAGGAAGAACATTAATGACATTATATAGTCAAGGAAAAAATAGTACCCCAGTGTACCAAGAGTTGTACTCCCATGCTCAGGAGATACTCACAGATATTGTTAATTATGATCCTGGTACCGAAGAATTAATGTTTGAGGACCAGATGTTGAAATATCAATCTGAAATATTGATTAGAATTGGTGTGTGTCGTCAAAGAATTGAAGTTGTACAGCAATTAAATCCGCTACTTCGTAATCAAGATAGCAATGAAACGTATCATAAATTACTCGAAGAAATAGAAACGTATTTTACCCAACTTATGGAAATATGTAAGTCAGATAAATCATTATTTGATGATCCATTAACAAGACCCGTCAAAAAGCAGATTGAAAGTGCACTGGAGAAGTATGAAGAGATTTGTGCGATTTCAAAATTAAAAAATGTGAATATTAATTTAAATAATACCTATGAAGAGGTAAATAATGAACTTGAAGCTCTGCATAAAAATCGTCAAATCATTTATCATTCTCCAGAGAAAATATATAAATGTTTTAATAAAATTAATCTTGGAATACCTCCTGATCAACTTAAGGAGATGCAAGAAAAAATCTCTATGATAGACTTAAAACTTACAAGAGAACGCTCAGCTCTTTTAAAAGAGAAGACAGAAGATAATAATCCACCAATACTTATGGTATTTCCACCTTTAATTTCTAGTAATGTGGAGTATTATAGTTGGTCAATAAATGATTTAACGAAAAACCTTGGATTGTGGACATTGGTTCAAAATCGAATACCACATTTCAAGAATCAACAGCTGGAAAGTTATTATGCCAATTTGCCCCACGACTTGATTGATGAAAAGTTTAATGATAAAGCAAAAATGTGGACTTCGTCTATGGTAGCAGGAACAAGGAATATTAATTACAAAGATCAAATCAACTGGATAAGATTTCAATTAGGTAAAGATCAACAAGGTACAGAAATGCCAATATATTATTATGAGACTGGCGTAGATACATGGTTAGCTTATATAATGCATTTTTTTATTACAGGCCAAAGAATATCATCAACAGATAGAATGAGGCTTCATATTCTAGGATTGGATGGCAGACCTATAACCATTTCGAACAAAGATAATTATACATATAAGCTCTATACTGGATTTGATGAGAAATCAGAGAACGCAGGTATGGGGGCATCTTCTGAATGTTCATAATTAACATTCTATTTTCCCGAGGATAAAACCTGATATTATCAAATTAGATAATAATTACTGCCTCTATTATGAAAAACAACATAATTGACATCGAAGATCTATTACTTTTTATTCTCAGTAACTCTAACCCGAACATGGGAATAAAAAAGCTCAATAAGTTGGCTTTTTTCCTAGAGTTCACTTATATTTTTGAGCATGATAAAAAACTGACTAATGTGCAGTATGCTGCCATTCCTATGGGACCTGTAATCAATGACTACAAAGTGCTTATCAAAAAAATGGTAAAAGGTGGGAAAATTAAGAAAAATGAAATGACGAATGATAACCTAGAAGATTATCTACCTCTTGTGAAATCCAAGGAGTTCACTCCTGAAATAAAAGGTTTTTTGCTTACTGTACTAAATAGATACAAAGATTTAAATCCAAAACAACTCGAGGATTTGACCCATGGACTTGATTCCTACAACATTACCATCCATGAAAATGCTGGGGAAATGGGTAAAATCATAGATAAAGATCTTGCTCTTTTAGATTCTAGCCTATCCCTGACTGATTTATGAGTGGTGTGAATGTGGTATTTCATGCAGATTATCAAAAGAATTCTAAGCAAGTGAAAGACCAGCGAGTTTTTAAAATTGTTGAAAGAAAATTTATCTTTTTAAGAGATGTAGGACTGAACTATCCTTCATTAAATGCCAAACCATTACACAATATTTTTGAGGATGGAATTCCTGTTTGGGAATTTTATATCTCAAAGAAATGGAGATGTCTATTTACATGCAATCAAGAAAAAAATGAAATTGTTGTTTTAAAAATCTGTAATCATCTTTAAATAGAACATCTTACCTCAAAAAATATTGCATACTTTCAAAAACTGCGTATTTTGATAGGGATTATCTCAATTCATGCCCTTAAATTACTATTATTATGGCTCAAGCTGCATTACAAATTGATACAAAAGAACGAGATCTTGGTCTCAAAACCAAATTATTACTAAGCCAAAAGCTTGTTCCGGGAGTATTTTATAGCCATGGAAAAACAAACGAACACTTTACTGTGGACTTTGAAGAACTTAGAAAACTATATAAAAAATCAGGATCAAATACAATTATTAAGGTAAAACTTCCGTCAGGAAGTGTAGAAAATGCTCTTATCAAAGAGGTACAATTAGATCCTATCATGGATACACCGACGCATGTTGACTTTTTTGGTCTACAAATGAAAGAGAAATTGACAGCAAACATTCCATTAGAATTTATAGGTGAATCAGATGCAGTGAAGAATCTCGGAGGAGTATTGGTAACAAGTGTAGATGAACTTGAGGTTCGATGTCTACCAACTGATCTCGTGCATCATATTGAAGTTGATTTATCAGGTTTGGTAAATATTGGTGATTCAATTCATATTTCAATGATTGCCATTCCAAAAGGAATGGAGGTCTTGGCGGAAGATGATCTTACGGTTATTTCAGTTCAACCTCCAGTGGATAATTCTGCTGAGCCTGAAGATGTGCCTGAGATGAATGTTGCTGATGTTGAGGTAACTACTGCAAAACAACCGACTGAAGGTGAGGAATCATCATCAGAATCCGAATAATAATTTTATATTTTTTACGAAAAAACCGTGCTAAGAATTAGATTTGTGAGAGAGGGACGTAAGGGACAAGCTCATTTTGGTATCGTTGTTGCTGAGCATTCATTTGCTGTGCAGGGTCGATATGTTGAGCGTCTTGGATTTTATAACCCGCACACAAAAGAATTAAATATTGAAACTGACAAAGTATTGGGATGGATCTCAAAAGGAGCAAAACCTACAACAAGTATTGCAAGACTTTTGAAGTCAAAGAATACAAAAGGTATGGAAAAATATATCAAACATGTAAAGTTTGTCGTTAAGCCGAAAGAAGTGGTAGTTGAAAAGAAAATAGAAGCTCCGGCTCCGGAAGTAAAAGAAGAAAAGGCTGAAGCATCAGTAGAAGAAGTAGTGCCAACAACTGAAGAAGTTGTTGGTCAAGAGGAAGCACCTACAGAAATAGTAGAGGAAACTCCAGAAGAGCCTGCTCCAACTGAGGAAGAAATAGTAGCAGAAGAGGCGGCTGTAACTGAGGAAGAGAAAACTGAAGAAAAAGTGGCAGAGTAATTTTTTTAGGATAAACTACAATCAGTTAGTATACCTCCCCCCTACCTCATTAAAATGTGCGATGCAAACATCTGAAGAAAAGTTCATTGGATTTATCCTGGAATACTTGATAGACGATGCAAAAATCACCGATATCGTCCGAACTGAGGACGAATTAGGTGTTCTTTTGACGGTTACTGTTCCAAAAGAAAGCATGGGAAAGGTGATTGGGAAAAGTGGCAAACACGTGGAAGCCATGAAAACTTTACTCAAAGTGATAAGTGCCAAAAATGGTAGTAGAATTGCTCTGAAAATTACAGAGAAAGAATAGTTTTTACTTTATATTCATTGCAGTATGTATCTGCTCTACGGTATGCCATTTCAAATTTTTGCGGCGAATATTGCATTAGTTGATCAGAAATCAACGCCAATTCAGATACTCAACAAAATTATTGCATGGGCAATCATTGCGGCATTTGTGCTATCAGTTGGGTATGTTTTTTTTGGAGGATTTAAATTTATTTTCTCCGGAGGAGATGAGGGAAAGATTAAGCAAGCGACAAACACAATCAGGCATGCCATACTAGGTTTGATCATAACTATTTCTGCTGTAGTTATAGTACAGATTGTCGGTCAGTTACTCGGTATGGACGTGGTATCCGAAATATTTAACTACAATGAAATCTCCAGTACAATTCAAGGACTCTTGGACAGATTAAGCGGTAATGGTGGTAATGGAGCAAGCAGTAGCGGAGGAGATGTGAATTATAATTTTTCGAAGGATTTCTAAAATCCTCTTTTTCGATTAGTCTCTTTTTTAATTAAAAGGAAACTTGTGACAAATATTAAAATAGCAATAAGTACAATTGCTACAAATTTTCCTGCTGTTTTAAAAGTGAAAAGAAGATAGAGAGAAAGTATCCCTAAGATAAGTGAAGTAGCGTAAAACGTCAGTAATGCCTGTCTTTCTGACAACCCGAGTCGTAGTAATTTGTGATGATAATGATTTTCATCTGCGGCAATGGGGGATTGTCCTTTTGAAATACGCCGAATAATAACCCAGAGCATATCCACTAGTGGTAAACCTAAAACAATCAGTGTAGTAGCCAGTTTCCCACCGGATATTATGGATAAAATGGCTAAAATAAATCCGATAAACATCGCTCCCGTATCCCCGATGATAACTTTTGGCGGGAAGAAATCATACATAACAAATGCGAGCAATATTCCAGAAAATATAAGTGAAAGATTGCCGACATTCCAACTAGATAGTTTTTCAACTGCTGTTGTTGTATCACTGAAAAATAAAATGAGTGAAAGTCCGAAAATAGTAAGGGATGCAATTCCTCCCACACCGGAAACTAGTCCGGGTATACCATCAAGTAAATTGATAGCATTCATGACAAAGACAATCCAAAATGTAGTAAAGAGGATTTCCAAAGGCTTAAAAGTAAAAATACCAAATGAGAAATTTGGATCCCCAAGAGAAATATCCGCACCTCCAAATGGATTTGAAATATGTTCAATACTGACTCCTGAAGCAACAATAATAAGAGCACAGAGGATATGAATTCCAAGTCGAAAACCAGCAGGCAGGCCTTTTCTGTCATCTATGAATGATACTATTGAGAGAAGTGTTCCTGAGAAAAATATTCCTATGTATGCGACAGAAAACGGTAAAAAGAGAAACATACAGAGAAACAAGATGATTGGGATTATTATTCCTGCTGAGTAGGGAATAGCGGCACGAGATAATCCATATTTCTTTGGATTATCGAGCAGTCCCCATTTCGGGAACATTCGCAAAATAACTGACATTCCAATATGTGTGAGTACATAGGACACAAGAAATATTGTGAGATGAATCATAAGAAGGCATACTTGAGATGACTTAAGCAAAGTATAATCCAACTTCTTTTTTCCGCAATATGTATGAATATCTCTATCAAACGACAAAGGAAACATATAACAAAGTTGCACATGATTTTGCGCATACGCGGCTTGGGAAAAAGCTCTGGGAATTTGAATTGGGGGAGTTTATTGGAATTGAAGATATAAGTACAAAAAAAATCTTGGACGCTGGATGCGGGGCTGGGAGAGTCTTGCATTATTTCAAGGAGCACAATCAACTCCCTGCGGTATACTTGGGAATTGATTATTCCGAGGCTTTGCTAAAAGAAGCAAGGGATTGGAACTCAGGTGGTGGGAAATTTATGGAGATGGATTTACTGGAAATGAAAAAATTGGGAGAATTTGATTATATTACTTGCATCGCAGTGTTGCATCATTTTTTGAGTAAATATGACAGGATGAAAGTATTTGGAAATATGGTGGTAAATCTAAAAGAAGGCGGGAGGTTATTTGTAACGACATGGAACGCGGAGTCAAAAAGTATGCCTAAAAAAGCTGTGAAACTTGAAAATGATGTATACAAAATCCCGTATAAAGGTTTGGATAGATATTATGCAATGATAAGGAAGGAAGAGATCGAAGAATTATGTCATGAGTTCCATTGCACGATAATTGATGATTTTGGATCAGATGGTAGACATAGAGTCGCAGGGGATGAGGCTATGAACTGGTGTTATGTTATTTTAAAACAGAGACATTTACCAAAAACTGAGATAATGCTTGGTAATGTATAAAGACTTCTAGTAATTCTTCATGTTGTTTTGATATATCATTCATTTTTGTAAATCCATAGAGATCTTCTATATCTTGGTGTTTCTGTTGAATATCTGCAATACTGCATTCTGTGGATAATCCGAAATATCTGAGAGCTGCAATGAGCTTCGGGTTATTCATGAGTTCCGAGGTATATTTTTGTGCTTGAATTTCTTTATGTCGCATAAATAAATTATTGTTTTGATGTTGAACTACGAAGTCTATATGTCTTTCTAAGGACTGTAGTGCATAAAGTTCATGTTGATTTTCTCGCCTCATTTGATCTATTGTTTTTAGGATTATATCCCCAAGAGATACTAGTTTTTGAAAATTTTCGATAAACTTGTCACTTATGTTAATTGAAAAATCAGGCATTTCTACTACTTTAAAATAATTATCACGATTATACAGGAGGACTCCAATGGTTAATTTATACGATTTTAAATCTTGTAAAAATAAATCAACTCTACCCTGTAGTTCATTAAGTGACTCTATAAATTTCCAATATGTTTTTAAAAAGGAGTGATACCTGATTTGAGCATCTTCATTATTTTTCACAACACTAGTCACTGAAGAATTGAGATCTAATGAATTCACAGTATTGTGCAAGTATTGAAATGTCTCCCTTACACTGGTGAGATCATCATTTTCATTAATTTGTCTTTCATATTCATCAAGTTTGATACTTACCAAAGGTAATACTTTACCAAAATCTTCAGGCTCACTAATTAATCTCATAGTAGAATGTTATGTACCAGGATTGTATTCGTGTCTATCTGCTCGTCAAGCAATATGCTTGCTTGACTTTTGATAGGCATCCTTTACTTTAAATGTGCAAATGGAAGGATGGCAGAGTGGTCGATCGCGCACGCTTGGAAAGCGTGTAATGGGGAAACTCATTCGGGGGTTCGAATCCCCCTTCTTCCGCCAGAAAATATAATAATTTTCATATTATGGCAGACAATAAATCAAATACAGAACATGGGGATTGCATCTTTTGCAAAATAATTAGCGGTGAAATCAAGACTCCCGGGATTTATTGGGAAGATGAAAAATTCATGGCGTTTTTATCCACGTGGCCGAATATGGAAGGAGTCACGGTGTTGGTATCGAAAGTGCACTATGGAAGTGACGTATTAGCAATGCCTGATGATATGTTACAAAATATGGTTCTAGCAGCAAAAAATGTATCTAAAAAACTGATAAAATATTTTGAAAATGTTGGGAGAGTGGGATTAGTTATGGAAGGAACCGGGATTGATCATGCTCATATAAAGTTATATCCTATGCATGGGACAGGTCACATGAAGCGCGGAGAGTGGAAACAGTACCACAGTAATGTGGATACATATTTTGAAACGTATCCCGGGTATATTTGCTCTAATGATGGGCCGAAAGGAGACGAGGAGAAGATCAAGGAGCTGGCGGAGGGGTTAAAAGAGATACAATAAGAATTTTTATTAAACATTGATTTTGGAACAAAAAGTAATTCATACTCAAAATATAAATTATCTCATCAATCTTATGGAAGTAACAAGACATTTTGTATCGACAACATTCATAGTACACAAGCAGAAAGTGCTCCTGCATCTTCATAAAAAACTCGGTATTTGGATACCTGTTGGGGGTCACATAGATCGTGATGAATTACCGCATATTGCAGCTCTCAGAGAAGTTAAAGAAGAAACTGGTTTGGAGGTAATCTTACTTAATCCGGATGAACAAATTGATATGGGAGATGTGAAACAACTCCATCGTCCAATGCATGTTTTGTTAGAAAATATCAATCCGTTTCATCAGCATATTGATTTTATTTATTATGCCACATCTGATACTGATAATGTTCAGCCAGAGGATGGAGAATCAACAAATTTGAAATGGTTTGCAGCAGAAGAAATCGAAGCTCTAGAGGGTGCCCCTGGAAACGTCAAAGTGCTTTCTCTGGAGGCGATTGACTTGCTTGGAGTGTAATACATTAGATTATTAAATATTATATGAAATCTCTTTATCAAAATAAAGAATTTGCAGAATATTGGGACACACGATCTGGTAATAAAGGTGAAGTATATAAGCGTTATGTACTTGATCCAATAATGTTTAAACTATTACATCCTATTTCTAACAAGATTGTTCTAGAAATTGGTTGTGGAAATGGATATTTAGCAAAAAAATTTATTAAAAATGGGGTTAAATCATTAAAACTTCTAGATATTTCAAAATA
>CAYGEY010000010.1:0-30468 GCA_964349065.1 uncultured Candidatus Peribacteria bacterium
ATATACTATTGAACTTATAATTGATATTCCAAAGTCAACCGAAAAATCCCCTCATTTCACCTTGTGTTTTCTCAAAATCTTGATAGACTTCTTTAGTTACTTTACAAAAGTTTACTTTTGTATGGTTTTATTATTACCATTTCTTATATCAATTAGAATAATTTTTGCATGGAATATATTAAAGTTCAAGGTGCTCGCACGCATAACCTAAAGAATATCAATGTTGAGATCCCTCGTAATAAACTCGTGGTTTTAACGGGTCTTTCCGGTTCGGGAAAATCTTCATTGGCATTTGACACGCTTTATGCTGAGGGACAGCGGCGTTATGTTGAAAGTCTCTCCACATATGCGAGGCAGTTTTTGCAAACAACGGAGAAACCCGATGTAGACCTAATTGACGGCCTTTCACCTGCGATTTCGATTGATCAAAAATCAGCTCCTCGAAACCCGAGAAGTACGGTGGGGACTATCACAGAAATTTATGATTATTTACGATTACTTTTTGCGAAAATCGGACATCCATATTGCCCTACTTGCGGGAAAATTGTATCCAAACAAAGTGCTTCACAAATCATTGATTTTATTACCAATTATCCGGAAGGAAAAAAGATTATGCTTCTTTCTCCACAGGTGAAGGATAAAAAAGGTGAACATGAGGCTGTTTTTGATAAAATCAAAAGGGAAGGATTTGTCAGGCTCCGTGTTGACGGGCAAGTGATGACTATTGCTGAAGAGCTAGAACTTGATCCAAATAAAAAACATACTATTGAGGTTGTAGTTGATCGAATTGTCATTAAGGATTTCGGGAAACAAATTACTGAGCTTTCCAACGGAGAAAAAATCGAAATGTCCAACCCTGACCGAGTGCGCCTCGCAGACTCAATTGAAACCGCTCTTAAATTTGGAAACGGAAATATTACCATTGTCGATAATGACACAGGCGTTGAAGAGCATTTCAGTGAACATTTCGGATGTATTGATCATCCGAATGTCAGCTTTCCGGAGATTGAACCTTCGATGTTTTCTTTCAACTCACCAAAAGGGGCATGTGAAACATGTCACGGTCTTGGAACAAAGCTGGAAATTAACCCGGAAATGATTATCCCAAATACCAGCCTTTCAATTGATGAGGGGGCAATCCATGCGTGGACTAGTCATGCATCGACTTCCGGATGGTATATGAAACTTTTGGAGAAAGTTGCGGAGAAACATGGAGTGAATTTGCATCTTCCCTGGAGTGAATTGGATGAGGAAACAAAGAAGGTTGTACTTTATGGAACAGGCAGTGAGAAGTATAATATCATGATGGACGGGTCGTCAATCAAAGGTGAGTATATGACCGTGTATGAAGGTGTTATCCCAAATCTGGAGCGTAAATATCACGATACGGATTCGGAGCATATGCAACAAAAAATCGAGCGATATATGCGTGAGACCAAGTGTAGCAGTTGTCATGGAAAACGATTGAAACCTGAGATTTTGTCAATCAAAATCAATGACCATTCGGTGATAGATGTGACAGAAAAAAGTGTGAAAGAATTGATGAAATTTTTTGATACTATGGTGCTCTCAGAGAATGAACAAAAAATCGCGAAACTTATTTTAAAAGAGGTTTTAGAGCGTTTGACGTTTTTGCATGATGTGGGACTTCCCTATCTCTCTCTTGATCGAAAAGCAAATACACTTTCTGGAGGTGAGGCACAACGAATACGACTCGCGACGCAGATTGGGTCAAGACTGCTTGGTGTGATGTATGTGCTTGATGAACCATCTATTGGACTTCATCAGAAAGATAATTCACGTTTGATCAATACCCTCGTAGGACTCCGTGATATCGGGAATACCGTGATCGTCGTGGAGCATGATGAAGATACGATGAATGCGGCCGACTGGATCATTGACATTGGTCCTGGAGCGGGAATCCACGGGGGACAGATCATCGCTGAAGGAACTCCGGATCAAATTAAAAAAGATCCGAATAGTATCACAGGGCAGTATCTTTCCGGGAAGAAATCTATTCCAACTCCGAAAAAAAGACGAAGCTCTGAAAAAGGAAAACATCTGGCAATTGTTAATGCAAATCTCCATAACCTCAAAGGCATCACGGTAGATATTCCGCTTGGGGTACTAGTTGCCGTAACAGGTGTATCAGGAAGCGGAAAATCATCGCTTATTAATGATATTCTTGTGGCGCATTTGGCACATGAACTCAATGGTCGGCAAAGTATTGCTACCGGGTTTGAAAAAATCTCAGGGGAACAACATATTGATAAATTGATTGATATTGACCAGTCCCCGATCGGGCGAACGCCGAGAAGCAATACTGCGACGTATACCGGTGTGTTTACAGATATTAGAAATTTGTTTACAAAGACAAACGAGGCCAAAATGCGCGGGTATGATGCTGGAAGATTTAGTTTTAATGTGAAAGGCGGACGATGCGAAATATGTCAGGGAGACGGGATGAAAAAGATTGAAATGCATTTTCTTCCGGATATTTATGTCACGTGCGAGGAGTGTCATGGACATCGGTACAATCAAGAAACATTAGAGGTCACCTATCGTGGGAAAAATATTTCCGATGTGCTCAATATGACGGTTGAGGATGCCCATGAGTTTTTTAAGGCAATCCCGGCTATTGAGCATAAAATGGAGACGCTCAAAGACGTTGGACTCGGGTATATCAAACTCGGACAAAGTGCGACGACACTCTCAGGAGGTGAGGCACAACGTATTAAACTTGCGACAGAGCTCTCTCGCAGAAGCACGGGGCAGACATTTTATGTACTGGATGAGCCGACAACAGGACTGCATTTTGCCGATATTGCAAGGTTGTTGGATGTACTGAATAGGCTGGTGGATAAAGGGAATACCGTGCTAATCATTGAGCATAATATGGACATGATTAAATCCTCGGACTGGGTGATAGATTTGGGTCCGGATGGTGGAGATATGGGGGGGCACTTGGTTTGTGAGGGTACACCGGAGGACGTTGCGGCTCATCCGAAGAGTTATACAGGGCAGTGGCTGAAGAAGATGCTTAAATGAAACTCTAAAAAACAGCATATATAATTTGCAAATAGTGATCTTGCGCAAATCGCGTGAACCTTGTATTATCCCTGCGTTTTCTACATGGTGGATGTAGCTCAGTCGGCAGAGCATCGGGTTGTGGTTCCGAGGGTCGAGGGTTCGAGCCCCTTCATCCACCCCATTTGGTATAAATCATAAAATTTTGATTTATACAAAAATATAGCTTATATCTAAAGACTTTTGAATTTACTGTTAAATAAATATCCCACTTGACCAAGCTATACTCTGTTGCTAAAAATAGTCCACTAAAAAAAGGAGTGGCATATGCTACCAGAGAATAAAAATAATTATGGACGGTACGGAGTGAAGTCCAATACTTTTCTTCCCCATAACAAAAAACAAACAACAGAACCCTCAGTAAAATCACCACCACAAGCAAATTGTGATCGTGTTACCAGGTTTGAAACCAAAAATACATTTTTGGGAAGTGAGAAACCTACGAGGTACTAAAAAAAATAGCTGAACAATTTCTTGTTCAGCTATTTCAATAAAAAAATATTCCCTTATGACATTTTGGTCATATAGTTCATACATACTTCCTATTTTATTTTTATGAAAAAAGTTCTTCTAACCACTGCCCTCATTTTTAGTCTCATTTCTCCAAGTATCACATTTGCAGAAACAGGATCTAGTACTAGTGGCACCAGCGCTACTCTTGATACTACCGCATTGGATTGTATGATTGCAGCAGTAACCACAAGACAGACAACGGTACATGATGCATACACTGTATATGCTGCCGCAGTTGCTGATTTGTATATGACAGCTGATGACTTAGCCGCTCTCAAAGCAGATGCCGCCACTTCAAGTGATGTAAAAGCTTATTTTAAAGCATACTGGAAATCATACAAAGAAACTATGAAAACTGCAAAAGATACACTGAACAAAGCTAAAAAATCGGCGTGGACGACATTTAGAAATTCTATGAGATCATGTAAAGGTGTTCCAAGCGATAGCAGTTATCAATCATCCGATGCTTCAAACTAAATAATCAAAAAAGCCCACCGGTATGAACCGATGGGCTTTTCTTATCTTTATTTCAAATACTGGCAAGCGACATAGGCTCTCTTGTAACTTTTCAATTGGATTTTACACCATTTATTATTCGAAGGATGATCAAGAACGGTCACTGAATCACCCATGTTCAGATGATCAATTAAGTTATTGCCCATCCCTGGATTGGATCTTACATTCAACGTTCTTGTTGCAGTCATCATGTGAGTTCCTGTCGTCGCAGTAGGGGCATCTTTTGAAAGATAATCACAATACACCCAACCTTCGGCAGTCAGAGCATCAGAACTGACATGACACCATCTCATATTTTTTGACTTCTCCTTCACCTTTACAGTATCCCCTTCATGGAGAACACCCTCCACATGATTATTAACACTCGCCCCTGTTCGCACATTGAGCATGTGTGTTCGAACTTTAAGCATAGCCCCATCATCCATAGTCGTCGTTGAAGTCATTGTTGACGTCGTACCCATATCATTTTCATACGGGTAATTAGCTTGTGCCTGTGTGGCAAGCAAGATGGACATCCCCAGAAGTGCAGCAATTTTTTTCATGAGCAGGTATAAAAAAATAGAAACTATATACTACGTTGTTGTAAAAATAACGTAAAGGGGTAATTATTGTTCACTTATAACTTTTTTCCTTCCAAAAATACATCTTTGCATTAATATCACTCTGTACCTATTTTCATTCTACATGGATTTTTTTATAAATATTGCCAACTATTTCCTGCATCTAGATACCAATCTCTTAGGGCTTATCGCCATGTATGGACCATGGATATATGCAATATTGTTTATCATTATTTTTTGTGAAACAGGGATCATAGTTATGACTTTCCTGCCAGGGGACTCGCTTCTCTTTACTGCTGGTGCAATTGCCGCAACTGGACATTTGCAGATCGAGATTATCTTGTTACTTTTGATAATTGCCGCTATTACTGGAGATCAACTCAATTATTATCTAGGGAAGATGACCGGAAAAAGCATCTTTAAAAAAGAAGGCGGAGTTTTTTTGAATAAAGAGAGGTTAATAAAAACACAGGAATTTTATGAACATTATGGACCAAAAACAATAATCCTCGCGAGGTTTATCCCCTTTGCCCGCACATTTGCACCATTTGTAGCCGGGATAGGGGAAATGCATTACCCAACCTTTGCGATGTACAATATCATAGGTGGAATATTGTGGGTAGTGGTATGTACGCTTGCGGGTTTTCTTTTCGGGAATATCCCGGTGGTTAAAGACCATTTTGAATATGCGATATTTGGTATTATTATTTTAACAATGATACCTGTGGTATTTGAATATTTTCGGAATAAACGGAAGAAGTCCTAATCTAAAAGTTCTCTTTGAATAAAGAGGTCCAACGAGTTGTCCCGCTCTAATTTAGAAAGAAGATCAGGTTGCAAATTATGTCTCTCAATCAAAACATACCCTGCGTCTTGTAATAACTGTTCCAAAATAATAATAGGCGGTATGCCTTTTTCGTTAAATGTCAGGACTGCTTCTTCCATACGTCCATTTGTCTCAAACGAGTGTACATATGGCACATCTTTATGTATTAAAATAGTAGAGTTCTGGCGAACACTGCTACGTGCATAATATTCCGCATACTTATTGCCGAGAATCTTCACATCATTACGTTTGATTCCTTTTATAATATTTTTCAGTAATTCCTGATCTTTCTCATATACCGGCGACCAAACATAATCTCCATTTGTACCAACCTCCACTAATCTAACCATTTCCTGAAATGTTCCGTGTTTTGGGAGTTGTAACATTGTCCTAATCATTTCAGCAACTTCTCTCTGCCACCTATCCATTTTTTCTTGAGGATTTCTCTCAAGATTTTCAGGATTTTGGAGCCAAGTTATGTTTTCAAAAAAATCTCCGATGATTTTTTCGGGAGTTTGCTCTTGAGGTATAACAACTTCATCTGGAGTTGAAGGGGAAACACACTCCTCCACCAATGCATTTCTTTCACTTCTTAGGCGATACACTTCTTCAATGCCCGCTTCCTCTGTTTCTTTACTCCTGATAATGCATGCCTCGCTGATAGAAAAACACGGTTTCACGGAAATCTGAGATAGATTAACTATCGAGCTTTCCTTAGCTATATCTACAACCTCAGACGACTCTACCTCATGATTTTCCATATATTTTGAAAAGAATATTATACTAATACTTTTGCTTTATTATCTTGTCTATGCAAGAAATCTTTCACATATGTGAGTTTTCCGGTCAGTTGTATTTCTTGAACCATAGGTCTTTGATCATCAAATCTAAGTACTGAATACGATTTCCATTCTGCATTATGATTTTCTCGAGAAACATAAATTGTCCCACTTTTTCCGTGTATTGAACAATCCAGTAACTGATACTGCTCTTCTTCGTTTTGAATAGCCGAATAGATAATACTTCCCCTATCTTCCGTTATTTCACCTCTCGGCATCAATCCGAACTTATCTGCAGCTATTTTTGAAATATCATTTAATTTATTTTTTAAAGCGTCCAAGATTTCAGCGGATGCAAATATTCCAGTTCGAGGCGCCTCTTCAGAAACTACTTGAGATTCCGGTTGAATTGTGTCTCCTTCTACGTCTTCGTCGCTTATTACCGGCCCTAGATCCCCATAGTCTCCAACCTGCATATCTGCATTTGCAGTAATGTAATGTACCGCCTGGGTGAATAATCCATCATCATCCAGTTGTTCCGTGGCACTTGGCAGCGACGATACTTCAAGTGATGATACAATACTTGTTGCATTTGCTTGAACCATACTTTCTAGCTCTTGTGCATACATTGGATCTAATTGAAAAGGCTTGAGTGATTTTATAGACCCTTGATTCAGAGGATAGAGGTTAGTTTCTCCCATTTCTCCCTTTAACAAGTCACTTAGAGGAGAAATCTTATCTGATCCAAAATCACTGAGAGTAGGCACTTTGCTTAATTCAGGTACTTCAACAGGTGTTTCAGATGTATTAAAGCTAGCCTCTAGTTCTTCTTCTGTAGTGAATGTTAGCATTGATTCTGTTTCTTGTTGATTGTCTTCTGTTGGCGCGGAAGTTGGCTCTGTTTCAATAGCTGGTGTAGATTCGATTGCTTCTTCTTTCTTTAGATTTAATTTTGCAATTACTATATGTGCATTTTCATTAGTATCAGCATTTATCCCTGCTCTTTCCATCCAATATTTCCTATCAGCAATAGAGAATCTCTTATCCTCGAGAATAAATTGGAACATATGCAATGGAATATACAAAGAATTACCATAACTATGATAGTCTAATATCTCCGCCATTGCTTTTTCTTTCGCTAATATATCCTCTACTTCTATAACTATCGGTTCAGATATAATTGGACTCATAGCAATAATTTTGTTTTCAACACTTGGTACCAGATTAGCATCAACATCAAAGAATTCTGCTTGTTCCTCTCTTTTTCTTTTTGCTGTTTCTCTATTTGCCTTTGTTATAGGATCTTCCTTTGATTTATTTGAATCAGGAACTAATTTGTTCACTAAACCAGCAGCCAATAAGGCGAGAGTTCCATATACTCCAATAAGTATCATACCATTTCGTTTTGCTTCATCTTCTTGATCCTTCAGTTCTTTCCTTATATTTATTGTTGATTGTTTCACAATCGCAGCAATACGTGCGTTTCTACCCAATGGACTCATTGTAACCTCATTCTTATTCTTTTTCTCTTTCGGCAAGAATGGATTCACCGTCACAGGCGCCTTCGCAACAACATTCACACTTTTCCCGGCATTACTTCCAATTGTCATACCAGCTTTCATTCCTCTCACTATCTCTCTATGCTTTGCATCAGCCAGCATTGATTGAATAGTCTTCACTTCCTTCTTCTCTAGTTTCACAGCATTAGCTTGTATACCCGCTTTAATACTAGACTCAACCGCTATTTTCCCTGCCTGTGTCAACACATCTTTTTGAATTACTGGACTCTTTGTTACAGGTTTTGCTATAGTGGGCTTTACAGTAGTTTGTGCAGGTTTCGTCAAAACAATGCGTTCACCATTTCCCCAACTTGATGCGATTGCATATACACCTTTGTCTGAAATATACGACAATTGGATAGCATGACCTCGGAAGATACCCTGTGCATCAAAACACTGTGCATACAAATGACTGTTTTTCGGGATGGTCAATTCTCCACTTTTTGGAAGAGCTAATTTAATAGCCTTCTTGAAACCGTCTGTATACAAAAGAACTGAAAGTTCACCTTTTTGCATGAGAGATCTCGCTTTCAAAGCGGCCTTGCCATGCAATGAACCTCCATCAGTAATTGTTTTCGCACTTATAACAATGTCACCGTTTGTGTTCGTTTTCTGAAAAAGCTTCTTCTCATTTCCGTCAGCAATATTCTTCGTATTATTGTTCCCCCATGTTAATTTATTATCTCCAACTTGGACAATTTGTTGTGGGTTTGTTTGGATCGTTTTCTTTACCTCAGGCTTCTTTGCAACAGTCGGTTTCTTGATTGTCTCAGTATGATTTATTTTTTGTCCAATATTCGGTGACGTCTGTAACTTTGCTTCAGCGGCGCCTCCGGCCATCATAGATCCTGCAACACTTGCAGTAGCCATGGTTGCCAATACACCGGCTTTTGCATTAACTCTAATTGTCTCTTCAGCTTTTTGATATCCAGCTTTTGCACTACTGACAATATCTTTCATGAAACCATGAAAATTATTTTTCATCCCATTTGCAATGGCTATACCTTTTTCTGCTAAACTCTGACCTTGAGGTATAGCTTTTGATAATCCTAAGAATTTCCCAAACATATTTTCTATAGTAATATAATATTCTATGCCATATTCTTCAAATTTTGCATAAAGTCAATATTAATGTTGCAATAATACATTATTTTTCAAAGTATCTTGATTTTAATATGCCCTGAGGCAATGATGAGCTACATTTATAATAGAATTTATGGAAATCTTGAAACTTACCGTTTTCGACAAAAGAAAAGGCCCCATCCTCGGCCGACATCCTTGGATATTTTCAGGTGCGCTCAAGGATTTGCCGGATGGTATTGCACAAGGAACAATAGTCGATGTTTCCGATGAACGTGGTAACTTTATCGCCAGAGGTTATTTCGGATCGTATGCACAGATTGCGGTGAGAGTGCTGAGTTTGAAGCAAGAGGAGATTGATGTTGCTTTTTTTGAAAGAAAAATTGCAAAAGCCCAGCGACTTCGAGAAAAATATATACCAAGTGATACGAATGCATACCGTTTGATAAATGCGGAGAACGACGGAATTCCCGGGCTGATTGTCGATAATTATGCGGGGCATCTCATCATACAATGTCACACCAAGGGGATTGAAGTTATGAAGAATATGATCGTCACTGCCCTCTGTAATGTTCTTTCACCCGTAAGTATATTTGAGAGGTCAGATGTATTGGCGCTCAAAAAAGACGATGGAGAAATGTCAAAATCCCAAATTTTTGGAGAAACTCCGGATGAGGTTCTTATCTTGGAACATGGATTCAAGTTTTATGTAGATCTTAAAGAGGGTCAGAAGACAGGGTTTTTTTTGGATCAACGTGAAAAACGATACGCACTCATGAAATATTGCAAAGATGCGCATGTACTGAATACGTTTTGTTACTCAGGAGGATTTACAGTGTATGCCTTAGCCGGTGGAGCTGTCCATGTTACAAGTATTGATGTCTCGGCAAAAGCCATTGAACTTGCAAAAAAGAATGTCCTGGCAAACGGGTTTGACACTTCAAAGGTCACATTTGTGGTGGAAGATGTGAAGAAATTTCTTCCCTCCTGCGAGCCCGGTTCTGTTGATGTCATCATTTTAGATCCGCCTGCATTTATTAAGGATCGAAAAAAGAAAGAAGAGGGGATTTTCGGGTATAAAAAAATCAATGAAATGGCTATGAATATCATTAGTGATGAGGGAATTTTGATTTCATGTTCTTGCTCCAATCATCTAACTCTACAAGATTTCAGATATCTCTTGTCTGAATGCGGATCTCGAACACGAAGTACACTTCAACTAATAGAGACTCACATGCATGATTTGGACCATCCTGAATTGGTGCCATACATGGAGGGAGGATATTTGAAGACATTATTTTTACGTGTCTTGAAGGACTAGAAAATTAAAAATAAACAGTATAGTACAAGGAGTCAAGGAGTGAGTGACGCAACTGTAGTCATCTACAGTAAGGAACGATTGACACAGACGACGCAGTAATATGCTATTTATTTTTAATTTTCATAAAAAAAGAAACCGATTTGTGATAGTGCCCATATTGTACTATTTATCACTGTTGAATTTTTAATATAAAGATTCAAACAATGGCAGACAAATGAAGGAGGGTCTATTCTAAAGCGGTTTCAGTTTCGTGTTCCTTGGTAGGAACATTGATACTTTATAATAAAATTTATTTTTATCAAGTTTTGATATTTTTATCTAATGACAATGATTGTTGTCAGTTTGCAATAAATGGGGTATAATATCCTGATAAAACAAAAATACATGAAAAATCTGGACACGTTACTCTCACAATTAGGGCTTTCAGACAAGGAAGCTGCAATCTATATTGCCCTGCTCCATAGAGGTGAAACCACTGCCTCCGGTATGGCTGAGCATTTAGGTATACCAAGGTCAACAGCGAAATTTCTCCTCAACCAAATGGTTCAAAAAAAAATCATTGTTGAAGATGGTGCAAACAATACCACCACGTATTCTATTGAAACAACAGATGCTCTGTCGTACATGGTGACCCATGAAAAATCCCTCCTAGAGAAAAGAGAAGTATTATTTTCTCAAGTATTGGGTGCTCTCAAAAATATTCACAATCCCTCAAGTATCTTACCAAGAATCAAATTTTATGAAGGTGTTTCAAACACAATTGGTCTAATGTACGAGTTTTTGGGAAATGGGAAAGAAAACCTAAGAATATTTGGAGCCGTGGAGCATATGCGTAAATTCGCACCAAATGAGATTGATCAATATATCGATTTTTCCATGAATCTCACACAGAATTCAAAAATAATCAAAGGATCATCATATAAAAATCATTCGGTTTCTCAATCAACACATTATAAAATCAAATTCTATACAGATTTTGCAGAACCTACTGTGGAAATCCAAATTGCAAAAGGGAAGGTCTGCATAATCAGTTTTGAAGAAGGGAAAATCTCCGGACTCTTAATTGAGCATGAGGAGATAGCTCATGGATTTGAACAGATTTTTGATGAACTCTGGCAACTATTATAATACTACTTTATGAATATTATTACTTCCCTTGTAGATTTAGGACTTACTGAAAAAGAGGCTGAGCTCTATCTGGCACTTTTGCCACGAGGTCAGGCGCCTGCTTCAATATTGGCCAAGGCGCTCGGACAGCCACGAAGCAGTACACGCTTTACATTGGAGCAAATGGTAAAGAAGGGGATTATCAGTGAGATTGAAAAGCATGCCACGTCGATTTATATTTTAGAGGACCCGGAAAATTTGGGGCGGATGCTTTCAAAACAGAAAAGTGATATTGAGTTTCGTGAGAAAAAGTTGGAGGAGATTTTAAAGATTTTACATACCATGATTAAAGGTGCGTCCGGATTGCCAAAGGTGACATATTACGAGGGGATTGAGGATGTGAGTGAAATGGTGATCGTAGCAAATAATCAGATAAAAAACATTTATGAATTCGGTACAGGTGATTACGTTGAACAGCACTACCCGGAAATCGTGAAAAGATTTAATGAAAGATTCATTAAAATTCCAAATAGAACAGTATCATCAATACGTGGTAACAAATATCGCGAGCTGTACAAAAAATATAAACCAAAAGTACAATTACGAAACAAGTTTTTCACTACTGTGGAAGAAATAAAAACCGGTGTAACCATGGGAGAAAATACAACTATTATTTCTGTCTTCGTTGAAAATGACATTGCAGGTATTAAAATCGAATCTGAAAATATTACAAAAAATCTGATTTCTATTTTTCAAGAAGTGTGGGGAAAATTGCCGGAATAAATCTTTGCCGGAATTAAATAGAATGTATGATGTTTATACAATTCTTTTATTTTTCATGAAAAAATATTTTCTCTTCCTATTAGTATTTTTCAGTTCGACATTTGGGTGTATTTCCTACACATATGCCTACCAAGTTGACATACCAAGTACAATGATCCAAGGTGATACTATAAAACTTGACATGGGTAGATTTGATATATTAACCGCAACAGTGAAGCTTGGGGAAAACACATTTCGATTTTATCCGGTAACTCTACCTATTGATGATACTTCCCCTCTCACCAAGCGTGAGTTTTTAAAATATATTTTTAAGAATACAATAATTCCCACTGAAGAACACTTATTGTATACAATCTATGATCTGCCAAAAACAGATACCGACTATGCCCTGCTCTCTTACCTAGTTAACAATGGATTAGTCTCCCCCACTTTTTCAAAAAAAATTTCTGCAGATAGCCCAATTCTTGCTTCTGAAGCAAGAAAAATCCTTCCTAAAAACACCCCGTTAAAATTTGCCGGCACATATGTGACGTACAAGGACATGGGTATGCCTCACACATCAACAGGAGTATTTTTGCGATCATATATTGCTCCACATAGACAAAGCAGTCTTGGTGAAAAAACATTAGTTATAAATTTTGTAACGAAAAATGGAGAGAAGAAGTCTATTGAAAAAAAGATTAGTATTCTTCCGGGTTCATTCCGCATCTCACGATTTTCCCTCTCGGCAGACCGCTATGCCCTCTTTGGGAAAGAAGCCCAAGATAATACCTGGGATAAAGTTGACGCGGCTCGAAAAACTTCGAATCCTAAGCAACTTTGGACCGGTGTATTTCTTATACCCATTAAAGGAAAGGAGACCTCTCATTTTGGGGATATTATGTATATCAATGGAGTGTACAACGGATCACACTTCGGCATCGACTATGCGGCACCTTCCGGTACGGCTATGATCGCATCAAACACCGGTAACGTAGTACTTTCTGAGTATCTCCCCTCTTTTGGAAATACCATCATTATCGATCATGGTCAGGATGTATTTACTATGTATCTTCATCTGTCAAAAAATGTTGTGACCGTCGGACAACATGTGACGAAAGGTGAGCTCATTGGTAGAGTCGGAAATACCGGCCTATCCACCGGCCCCCACCTCCACTTCACGTTTTTCAACAAAGATGTTATCGTGAATAACAGAGATTGGACCGATGGTAAGTTTCAATAAGTGCTACGCACCAAGTGTAGAGGTAATGATTTCTTTTGCATCTTTTGAAAGGTTCTGCTTGGACAATCGATCCAAAGTTTCCTTCATCTTTGCATTCTGTACCTCCGGTAATTTCCCATAATCCAAAAACCGTTTTGCCAACCATGCGGATAGTGATCCATTATGCGAATCTATTTCCATAATTGCTTTTTCTACAATTTGGTATCCCCTTCCGGATGCATGATGGAAATATTCATAATTTTTGCAAACCCCCGATGTCAGCAAACTGTTCACATGATTTGGAAGATCTTTTCGGAAATAGCTACTATCCCAGATTGCTTCTACTTGATCAAAGACACTTTCTTTTCTCAGCCCTCCGATAACATTAAAATATTTCGTAATGATAAGCAGGTCATCCTTCCATTTTGTGAAAAAATCTTCCGCAATGTTATCAAAAATTGGGGTATCGTACTGAGACATCTGTGAAAATACAGCTAACTGATCAGTCATATTATCAGAGTGGTAATATTGATTTTTTGCGTGTTCAAAACCGCTGTTTCCCATGATCGTAAGGAGATATTTCATGGCCGTATTTCGAAGTAATCTTGCTGATACAAACTCTTGATTGTACGTATAAATCGGCTCAGGCTGATACTTTTCGATGATTCTTAGGAGCAGATCTTTGTGCTCGGTTGCAAGCAATTTGCGAATATAATCGAGAGCTTTTTGAGCTAGGCTATAGTCCTTGATCGGTAGGTCGAGGGCTATGAGCTCGATACCAGGCAGATCCATCATTCGGGATGAAAGGAGGCTTTCCTGCAATGCTTGAGCGCAAATATGGCCAAATGTATCGATAACGTCTTGTGAAATTACAGGTTTTTGATGAACTTCAATTTGTTTCATCAATTTTCTTATTTCCTCAATCATCAACCGGCTTCCGGCCATGTACCTCGTGCATCCGTCAGTATCATGACGCATGATCGTCACCAGATCCTCTCTTGTTTGTGCAATAGTATATGTCACCGGAGCTGAAAAATTGCGCAAGAGAGAAACAATTGGCCCTGAAGATATTTTATTGAGCGTAAAAGTTTGTTCATCGTGTTCCAAAAGTAGCACTGCTGTTTGGTTATATATTTTCCCCTCATATTCAAACTTGATACTTGTGCCTGTTTCAGACAATAGACCTACAGAAACAGGAATTATGTAAGGTTTATTATTTGCATATCCTTTGGTCGCTTTGTGCGTTTGCTTCACTGTAATAGTAAGTACTTCGCTGCTTGCGTCGTATTCGTTGTGTACGTCCAAATGCGGTGTCCCACATTGTTCATACCAATGCATAAATTTTTGTTGATCCAGATTTGACCCGGAGCCGGATATAATTGCATTCACAAAATCATCACATGTAACGGCCAATCCGTCATGTCTCTTGAAATATGTATTCAAACCATTTTGAAAACCCTCTTTACCGACAATGGTTTGGAGCATCCGAATTACTTCAGCTCCTTTTTCATACACGGTCGGGGTGTAAAAATTATCGATGGATTCATAGTATGCCGGCCTTATTGCGTGTGCGTTGGGACCACTATCTTCCGAGAACTGGATTCTGAGCAAGCTTTCTACATCTTGAATACGTCCCAGATCGTGGAGTCCCATATCCGCCATAAACTCCTGTTCACGAAAAACCGTGAGGCCTTCCTTGAGAGTGAGCTGAAACCAGTCACGACATATAACTCGGTTCCCGGTCCAGTTGTGGAAATATTCATGTCCGATAACGGATAATACGTTTTGATAGTCGGTGTCGGTTGAGGTGGCAGGATCTGCATATGCAAGCTTTGCGTTAAAAATATTGAGCCCTTTGTTCTCCATAGCCCCAAAGTTGAAAGCCTGAACGATGACGATGCGGTATTCATCGAGATCACACTCAAGACCAAATCGGGATTCGTCCCATGACATGGATTTTTTCAGAGCCTCCATAGCGAAGTAGCATCTATCTTTGAACCCGTGATCCATGTAGATTTCAAGCAGGATATCACGTCCGCTTAGAGTTTTGTGTGTATCGGTTAATACATCCAAATCTCCTGCGACAATCGCAAAGAGATACGACGGTTTCGGAAAAGGATCATGAAAAGTGACTGATTTTATGTGGTCGTTTATTGATTCTGAGAGCTTGTTTCCGTTGGAGAGGAGGATGGGATATGCCTTTGCGTCTGCCTGAATAGTGACTGTGTAGATCGAGAGAATGTCCGGGCGATCAAAAAAAGGTGTGATGTTCCGAAAACCCTCCGGCTCATTTTGTGTACAGAGAATGCTTTCCGAGAGGTAAAGGCCGGCATAGGCAGTGTTCTCCTTCGGGTTGATTGTTGAATCAGTTTCAATGGTGAAAGTGGTTTTGTCAGTGTCAAAAGTGAGTAGTTCGTTTGAGCGTTTGTATGGGGCTTCTTGGCCGTCGATGAGGAATGTATTGAGAATAACGTTTTCTCCGATGTTCATAGTGTGGGTACTAGCTGATTCAGCCTTTATTTCAAGTTTGGAAATAACTGTTACCTCTGATTCGCTCTTGATGGCAAAATCAATATCTACAGAGATGACTTTGATGGTTGGGGCGAGATAGTCTTTTGCAAAAATTTTTCGATTATTTGAGTCCATGATGAATAATGATTATCAGACTTGAGTACGATAATTTTTTCTTGGGAAATGGGAAGAGAAAAAAAGTAAAAATCCCCAGTCTCACGTGAGACTAGGGATTTGAGAGGCGGTTAGTTACTTAGAAGTAAGCTAGCTGCCGGTGCCGCAACAGGCCTGGGTCGGCTGATGAGGTTTGGTTTCAGATTGGGCAATAGTTAAAGAAAAATTATTTACCACTGGCTGGTGTTGGGAATAAATTTGAGATCTTTGGATCGAGGCGGGAATAACCGGCGACGTGATCGGGCTTAAAATCAAAATCATTCCAAACATGGCAGTGGCAATCAACTTCTTCGAATGCAAACGGTAATTAACTAATTTCATAGTTAATCAACCTCCTTTGTGTTAAAAATATTGTACCAATATTATAACAAATAATTTATTTGTCAACTAAACATATATATTCGCGCCAACAATGATTCTTGTCAATTACTCCAACATGGACTTCAGCTCCCCTCCCATGTGCATTTCCATAACAATATCTCTCCCTCCGACGAACTCCCCATTCACATACAATTGCGGCAGAGTCGGCCAGTCGGAAAATACCTTGATTGCTTCTCGCAACGTCTCATCAGCGAGAACATCGCGCGTTTCATACTCTACCTCATATTCATTCAACACCTTCACCACATCCATCGAAAAGCGGCACATCGGCTGAGCCTTGTCACCTTTCATGTACAGTACAATCGGGTGAGACGAAACATCATTTTTTATAACCTCAAATATATCCATATTGATTATTGTAAAAATTTAGATAACTCTTCCCTTCGTTTCTCAAACTCCCCAGGAGTGAGTGTTTTGATCGAGAGAGCATGGATTTCATTGCCGATCATGTGACCCAGAGGCTTCATAACTAGTCTTTGCCTGCTAAGCAGCGACATACCCTCGAATCCTTCATCAATAATAAGTGCATGAAAATGCTCCCCGTCTCGGAGCGGGTTTTTGACGTAGATTTGAGCCTGCGGGAGGCTCTGTTGTATTAACTTAACTATATCTTTTTCTGATATCATTATTTACTATTTATCATATCTGTATTTTAACTCAGATAATCTTTTAAACAAGTCTTCTGCATCTTCCAACTTCCTTAAACGCTCCTCACTTGACAATGCCGGACTATCAAAACTATCTATGAGGGCTCGAAAAGTCAAAACGCTGGTTTGTGCATTTTTGAGCGCCTTCCAAAATTTGGACGGATCCAGTTCAGCGGTCGAGAATGCAAGTAATGCTTTTTTCTTGCTTAAATTTCCGGATAACAAATATTCGATCTGTGTTCGAAAGTTTCCAAGATAAATATTCAAACTTGATTTGGATAATTCCTTAGAGATATCTTCAATTTCTGTAATACAAAAATCATAAGCTTCATTAAACAGTGATTTCAGATCCAATGTTGCATTTGACTGTTTTTCTAAAGATGATCCAAAATGAGTTGCTGCTGCAAATTGTGCGGCATGATTAAGAGTCGTTCTATACTGCTTGAAAAGCTCTATAGGTTTGCACTGTTCTAGTTGATGTCTTGCTATATCATCTGTTAATTTTTCTTGAGCAATAAGATATTGGTGCTCACTATATTTTATATAGTAGTGCATTAAAATCCTGTCCTGACCTCCAAATGTCTTAAATCCCACCTTTTTGAAATGTGTTTTTAATACTGATAATACTGATGAAATGTATCGTTCGTCTCTAAAAAATGGAATTGAAATATTTATAAATTCTCTATGTAAAGACAAATCAATATTTTCTCCACCTTCGTTAAAAGCAGTCTCGAATGCCGCAATTGCATAAGAGAAATCCTTTGGTGAATAGAATTCTAACGTCCTCATCATTGATTCAATTTTCCGCACGACGTCATACTCAAGTATGAATCCGCATTCTGCTTGAAATCCTTCTTTTCTCATCTGCACGAGAATATCATTATTGCTTTGCAATTTTTTCTTTAATTCATGTATGGTGATTGAATACATAGTTGCTAAATCACTATCAATTCTTGCATTTTGTCCTATATCTGTAGTATTGTGCAAATAACATTCTTCATCCTCATTTATAACTTCACCAAGGATATTAATTGGTATGTTATCTCCATCATACGATAAATCATCCACTATCAGGTCATTTTGAGGATTGAGAAAATATTCAGGATATTTTAATGGAAAATCCTTCACATCAAAATGTTCTATATATTTTTTAACAAACTCTGTAATTTCTTCTATATTATCTACAACTTCTTTTTTTCTTTTTAAGACATTCGCATCTTCTGGTTGAGATAAAAATTTCTCATTATTCGCTGAATTCATACTTCTTTGGTAAAAATAATATCTATTTATAAACTTTTTATATAACTTGTCAATACCTCTTGCCCTTTTCCCATTGCCTCAACTCATAGTTTCCACAAATATCCTCGTGTAATAATTTTTCTATGATAAACGTCACAATTGTAGATACAGCAAATTCCGTGCTTCTCAACTTTGTCGGGACAGCTGATGCGACACTCATCGAGCAGATGGAGAACCATGCGTTTGATATGCCGTATTCGTGCAGAGCCGGGGCGTGTATGACGTGTGCTGTGGTGGTGAAACGTGGTAAGGAACATATTTTGCAGGAGTTCGGGGGTGAGAAATTCATTGATACGGACGATGATCAGATTTTGACATGTATTGCCGGATTATCAAAAGATTCAGTTGAATCTGAGGAGGCGTTTGATGTTATTCTTGAGATGATTGATATGTATTAAGTGAATACTCTTAGGAAAAATAAAGTACCCGACTCTCAATTGTCTCCACGTTCGTTACGACAAGAATCGAGTCTAGGGTACGTTTATTTTCCCTAAAGGTGATATTTATTATTCGTTTGAAATATCAATCCTTCCTTTTTCAACGTTCCTAAAATCTCCTCAAACTCTTTTCTGTCTGCGCCTTCAACTTGTTTCTTGTATTTATTGTAGAGAATTGTTTGTGAAATCATCTCCTCTTCCTCCCTCAGCACATCCATTATCCGCCCCCTTCGAAACCTCTTCGTGTCTTTAAACGCCATTTTTTTCGGAAGGTTTTTCTGTGTTCTTTGGATCCGAAATACAAGCGGATCGTGATCTACCTCAGGTCGTGTTGCACATTTCTTTCGCAATGGACAATCACTACAGGTAGCAGAGTTCGCTAAACACAACGTCGCTCCGATATCCATGATGGTCTGGAAAAATTCATACGGGTGTTCTTGGTCATATACATTTTCCACCAGGTTTTTCACATCTTTTTCTTTGAGGGTTTGCTGTTCCTCTATTTCATAAAAATACCGTGAAAGAACCCTCTTAATATTCACGTCATAAAAAGGCAGAGCTTGTCGGAATGCAAATACCATCACAGCTCCTGCAGTATATGGTCCAATGCCGGGGAGATGCATCAGGGTTTCGTAGTCATCAGGAAGTATACCATGGTGATCCTTCACAACTGCCTTTGCAAGCATGTGCAAACGCATTGCCCGCGAATTGTACCCAAGTCCCTGCCAAGCGCGGATCACATCGGACTGACTTGCATTTGCAAGATCCTTCCAAGTTGGGAATTTGTCCAAAAACTCGAGGTACTTTGGCAGTACTCTCGATGTCTGAGTTTGTTGGAGCATCATTTCTGAAATGACGATCCTGTACGGATCAGAAGTCTCCCGCCAAGGGAAACTTCTGCCGTTTTGCTTATACCACCCGAGCAGAATCTCGTGGAAGTGCGCTAATATTTTATGATCCACATGCTTCACAGCTCTCCGGGTTATCAAGTGAACATACCATTTCTTTCACTCTCTCCTCCTCAGTCATGACAATATTTTCTACAGGAGTATTGGTATTTGCAGCTGTATGATCGACCGTGAATTGCGTAGCCTTTGAAGCAGCTTGAGTCCTCAGATAATACATACCCGTTTTCAGCCCGCGCTCCCATGCATAAAAATGCATACTCGTGAGTTTGGCAAAATTGGGATCTTTCACAAATAAATTCATGCTCTGACCCTGACAAACATACGCCCCGCGTTCTGCCGCCATGTCAATCACCGTCTTCATACTTACCTCCCATGCTGTTTTATAGAGCTCTCTTAAATGCTCAGGTATTTCTAATATATTCTGAACAGATCCGTTATGCGCCATAATCTTATTCTTCATCTCAGGATTCCACATATCGATCTTTTCCAAATCTTCCACTAAATGTTTGTTCACGATGACAAATTCTCCGGAGAGTACTCGGCGTACATAGAGGTTGGAGGTATACGGCTCAAAGCATTCGTTGTTACCAAGGATTTGTCCTGTGGTTGCAGTTGGCATGAGCGCAATTAACAGTGAATTTCTCAGACCCACTTTCTTGATTCTTTCTTTCAATGTCGCAAAATCCCACCGAGACGTTGGAATAGCGCCCCATAAATCAAACTGTAAAATCCCCTGTGATGCGGGACTACCTGCAAAGGTTTCATACGGTCCCTCTTTTTCAGACAGATCAGCTGAGGCGGTGAGTGAGGCATAATACATTGTTTCAAAGATTTCCTTATTAAGTTGTCTCGCTTTATCACTCTCAAACGGAAACCGCATCAAAATAAATGCATCGGCTAATCCCTGAATACCAAGTCCCACCGGGCGATGTCGTCTATTAGATCGCTCTGTCTCCGGGACCGGGTATTGGTTGCGATCTATCACTCGATTCATATTAAGTACTGCCTGATACGCAACTTCATAGAGTTTATTATGATCAAAAATCCCGTCCTTGATAAATTTTGGAAGTGCGACAGAAGCAAGGTTACAAACAGCAGATTCGTCCGGTGTGGAAACCTCAAAAATCTCATGACAAAGATTACTGGACTTAATAACACCGATATTTTTCTGATTTGATTTCTTATTCACGGCGTCTTTGTAACCGATGTACGGCGTTCCCGTCTCAATCTGAGCTTCAAGGACTTTAAACCAAAGATCGCGTGCTTTTACAACTCTCGCAGACTTTCCTTCTAATTCATATTTATGATATAAATCCTCAAACTCCTGACCAAACACGTCAGAGAGTCCCGGAGCAACAACCGGATCAAAAAGAGACCAGTCCTTGTCATCTTTCACTCTCTGCATAAATAAGTCAGAAACCCAAAGACCATAAAAAAGATCGCGGGCACGCATTTCTTCTTTTCCGTGATTTTTTCTCAGGTCGAGAAACTCAAAAATATCCGCATGCCAAGGTTCAAGGTAAATAGCGAACGCACCTTTTCGTTTTCCGGCCTGATCAACATAGCGCGCGGTTTCATTGAACACTCGAAGCATCGGTACAATCCCGGCTGAAACACCATTGTTTCCTTTGATTATAGAACCCTTGGATCTGATATTGTGTACATGTACAGAAAGTCCTGAACCGGATTTTGATATCATCGCAACTTGTTTGAGAGTATCATAAATACCATCCAAACTATCATCTTTCATCGCCACCAAGAAACAACTCGACATTTGCGCCTGACGCGTTCCGGCATTGAACAATGTCGGAGAGGCGTGAGTAAAATATTTTTCTGACATCATTTCATAGGTTTTTCTCACGTTTTCAATATCATCATGATGGATGCCGATAGCGACTCGCATACAAAGGTATTGCGGCCGCTCGAGCGTCTTTCCGTTTACTTTTAAGAGATATGCCTTTTCTAAAGTTTTAAACGCAAAAAAATCATAACCCAGATCTCGCTCATGCACTACCATTGCATCAAACACTTCTTTGTTGCGCATAACGCATTCAAAAAACTCTTCACTCACCAATGGAAACGGAGTTCCTGATTTTGGGTGGATGTGATGAAATAATTCCGTCACCGTGTCCGAAAAACTATTAGACGTGTTTTTTTGTAGATCAGAAGCGGCAATACGCCCTGCCAAAAAGCCATAATCCGGATGCACCGGCGTCATGGAGGCGGCAGTTTCTGCAACCAATACATCCAAATCCTTTGTCGTCATCGAGTCAATAACAGACACAGCCACCTTTTTGGTTATTTCCACAGGTTCTACTTTGAGACCATAGGAAAGATTCTCCACACGTTCGGTGATCTTGTCTAACATGATAGGTTCTCTTGTTCCATTTCTTTTGATGACTTCCATGAGGCTTTTGGTAATAAATGAATTAAAAACTTTCGTCCAGGGCGAATGCAGTATCTCCGGAGAGAATAGATGCTTTTTGGTAGTCTCCTACCCTCTTCTCGAAGAAATTTGTCTTCCCCTGCATTGAGATGGTCTCCATAAAATCAAACGGATTTGCCGAATTATAAAGTTTTGGTAGACCTAGGCGGACTAGCCAAAAATCAGCAACATACTCAATATATTGGGCCATTAATTTAGAATTCATACCGATGAGATCAACAGGGAGCGCTGTGCATATAAACTCTTGTTCAATGCTTACCGCCTCAGCGACTATCTCGTATATTCGATCTTTTGATAATTTATGTTTCAGCATGGAATAAAATAAACATGCGGCTTCGCAGTGCATATTTTCGTCCCTTGAGATCAGCTCATTCGAAAAAGATAGTCCTGGCATAAGTCCCCTCTTTTTTAGCCAGAAAATTGAACAAAACGCGCCGGAAAAGAAAATCCCCTCGATTGCCATAAACGCGATGAGCCGCTCAGCAAAATCAGGAGACTGGATCCACCGAAGTGCCCATTGGGCTTTCTTAGCGATGGTGGGGATGGTCTGAATTGAGTTAAACAAAAACTCCTTTTCTTTCGGATCTTTAATATATGTATCAATAAGTAATGAATATGTTTCGGCATGGATATTCTCCATCATAATCTGAAAACCGTAAAAACACCTAGCCTCGGGTAGTTGCACTTCGCGCATAAAATTCACTGCGAGATTTTCATTCACGATCCCGTCAGCCGCCGCAAAAAACGCTAAAACGTGAGAAATAAAATGTCTCTCACCTGTATTGAGTTTGTCCCAATATGCCAGGTCATCGGATAAATCAATCTCTTCCGCAGTCCAAAAAGAAGCTTCCGCCATTTTATACAACGCCCAAATTTCATCGTGTTTGATTGGGAACACTACAAATCTCGAATCATTTTTTGCGAGCAACATTTCATCGGAGGAAGGCATGTTTAAGAAAAGTGAGGTATAAAAAAAGCCGTTATAGGCAGGTCATTAAAAAAGATCAAATACTACATATGCGTAGACACATCAAAACTTACCACTACATATAGGGTTAACAAGGAGATTTCGTGAAAAAAACTATTGCAAAGAAACAGATGTGTAGTCCACGTCTATGCATCATGAAGAAATGCTTGGTTGACCAAGTACAAATTTATGAGCAGACTTCATCTAAATTGTAGATAGTACATTAAGGTCAGGATTTCTTTACTTTTTCTTTCACAATTTCAGCAGAACGAACCGGATTTTGATGCTGATATACCGTTTCCCCAATCTTCATATTCGGACCATGTTTACATTGATCGAGGCATTGCCCATCGATAATTTCGATATCATACCCCTTGTCTTTGACCTGAGTGAGACGTTCAATAATATATTTTGAACGAAGTCCGCATGTGGAACCTCGGCAAACTTCAATTTTATGTGTCATGAGAAAATTTTAAATTCTTTGTAACTTTTGGAAAGAGTTAATGTACACGTCTCTCCATTGCCTTCACGTCCGTTACGGCAAGAGATCGAGACTTAGCACATTGACTCTTTCCATATTTCTACCTATTTGGTCAGTGAGAACTGTAGAAGATTACTCATCACAGTATTCCGTAAATAAAACCCTGCAGCTTTCTTATGCCCTCCGCCTCCAAAACGTTTTGCAATCTCGTTCAAATCAACATCATCGGACATTGTGCGAAGCGAACCTTTCACGTTACCCTTTCCATCCTCGGTGAGAAGCACCACAACATTATTCGGGACCGTATTCATCATATCAACCACACCTTCGACATCTTCTTTGGTTGTGCCGGAGAGAAGAAAATCCGTTTCCTCAAGATAAGAAATTAAAATATCTCCGTCCAGGCGTTGCATACGTTCAAAAACTAGTCCCCACAGTCGCATTTTCCCGAGCTCATTGGAGCGAAAAAAAACTTCGCCGATCTTTGCAACTTCTGCACCGCATTCAACTAGTTTTGAGGCTACCTCGTATGTTTTCGGTTTGGTATTCGGGTGGATAAAACTTCCGCTATCCATGTAAATACTCATAAGCATGTATGTCGCCATGTCCTTGGTTATTTGAACATTTTTAAATGCAAAAATTTCATGGAGAATCATGGAGCAAGAAGTTGCTTCGTAATTGAGCAAATTAAGTGTGCCATATTTACTGTTCGAGATATGATGATCAAGGTTGATCCAAGATATACCGCGGGAGAATAAAACTTTTTCATTGTCAGTTCCAAGGAAGAGAGTCGGTACGGCAGTGTCAGACGTAACAATGAGATCCACTTCATACGGGTCAAATGAAAACACAAATTCATTGATATGTGGCATCCACAAAAATTTCTCATCCAGTGGAACCGGCGAATATAAAATCGGATTTTTTCCGAGTGATTTGAGATAGAGATACAGGGCAACGTTGGTACCGATCGTATCCCCGTCGATGTTCTTGGGAGCAAGAAGGAGAATGCGCGATGATCGCTCTATAAGTGTATAAAATTGTTGTATATTTTCAGGTGACATTGTGTGCAAAATAATAAGCATGATCTTCGTGCGAAGAATCAATGCTGTATCATAGTGGATTTTTTGGGAGAGTCAAGAGGTCGTTTTTCTAACGTCACCATAAGTCGTTCGTTTTTACTCAGCTCAATATAAACAACTTGAAGTTCTCCAGTCAAAAATTGCTTCTTTATTTTTGCAAAATTCTTCCGAAATTCAGTGGATTTTAGGGTTATTTCCATAGAAGGTGTTAGGGGATCTATAATCAGTATGAGTATGTCTTGTTCTAAGTCAAAAATTAGATTTTTTAAAATTTTGACAAAATTTTTATTTGTAATAAATTAGAATAAAATAATTAAAGGAAAAGAAAATTCATGAGCTCAAAACAAAATGCTGTCTTTCTTGTAAGAGACGCAACTAATTATGATTTTAGATTAAGATTTCATCCATCTGAACGTACTGATAAAGAAGTTTTAGATATATTGAAATCTGAAACCCGGGAAAATTGTGTTTTCAATCGATTACATTTAAGTGATCGGCAGGCACAACTTTTAGAAGCAATTTACACACTTAATGGAGTAGAGTTTGACGATATTATCACTGAGATGATATATCGGGCTCGTGATATTCTATAAAATCACTTCACCACTAATAACCCCAAACCAAGTTTGGGGTTATTAAACTTATAAAATACTTTAGCTAATAGCTACAGACTCGGCTTCAACACTCTCCACCACCATCCTCTTCGTATCCACCATCTCCATAAAATTCACCAACTTCGCTACTTTTTCTTTGATGTCCAATCTTCTCACCACCAACTCTTTTTTCTCTTCCTTTTCCAAAAGCTCCACAATCACACGATCATCTTCACCCAGCTTCCCTTCCAAAATCAAATCCGTAATCGGATCCTCAACCACTTCCTGTAACTTTCGTCTCACCGGCCGCGCACCGTACAGTGGATCAAACGACACCTTCGCCAAATGCTCAACAGCTTCATTCGTCGCAAACAATGAAATCTTTCGCTCGAGAAGTCTATTCTGTAAATATGCTAATTCAAGTTTCACAATATCAAGAACCTGCTCATTTCCTAGCGCTCGGAATACCACAATATTATCCAATCTATTGAAAAGCTCAGGCTTAAATGATTTCTTCAAATCCTCCAATACCTCATTTTTAATTGTTTCAAACTCGGGATCAAGCACCTTTGGATCATGGATCACATCTTTTTTCGCATCACTTAAGTGTAGATTAAACCCGATCTTCTTCGCCTGCTTCGTAAATCTTTCTGCTCCTAAGTTACTCGTCATAATCACAATCGTATTCTTAAAATTTATCTTTCGCCCCTTTCCGTCAGTGATCATACCATCCTCCAAAATCTGAAGCAGGATATTGAACACATCCGGGTGCGCTTTTTCGATCTCATCAAAAAGGACAATCGAATATGGCTTTTTGCGGACAGCTTCAGTCATCTGACCTCCGTCATCGTACCCAACATATCCGGCAGTCGTACCAAGAAGACGGGATACATTGTGTTTCTCCATCATCTCCGACATATCAAACTTGAGTAGAGCTTTTTCGTCGTTGTAAATCTCCTTTGCGAGGGCTTTTACCAACGCCGTTTTACCCACACCGGTAGGACCTAAAAATATAAATGATCCGATGGGCCGATTGGAATCTGAAATCCCCACACGGCTTCTACGAATCGCTTTTGCGATTTTATGAATGGCATCATCTTGCCCGACAATTCGTTTTTTCAGAGTTTCTTCCAAATTATTCAACATGGAGATTTCTGAACCTATAAGTTTCGCAACAGGTATTCCAGTCGCTTTAGAAAGCACTTCACCAACTTCTTCAGAACCGATCTCCGGCCGCCTCGCTCGTGGCAAATTTCTCTTTTCCTTCAAGCCTTTGATCTCATTTGCAATTTCAACTTCTTTATCGCGAAGCTTCCCTGCTTTTTCATAATCCTGACTTGCTACCGCATCTTCTTTTGACCTCACTGTTTTATCCAAATTTACTTTCAGTTTTTTGAGTTTATCTGCATCCTTGTCCCCGGACTCGATATCCTTCACAGCACAAGCCTCGTCCAAAAGATCAATCGCCTTGTCCGGTAAAAATCTATCTTGGACATACCGTTTGGAGAGCACTACAGAGGCTTTGAGAGCTTCGTCACTTATCCGTAAATTGTGAAAATCTTCAAACGACGTTCGAAGTCCCGCCATAATAAGTAGCGCATCTTCATCACTTGGTTCTTCTACTACCACAGGTTGGAATCTACGTTCAAATGCGTGGTCTTCCTCTACATGTTTTCGATATTCTTTGGTTGTGGTAGCTCCGATTACTTGAAGTTTGTTTCGACCTAGTAATGGTTTGATCATATTTGATGCGTCCAAAGATCCTTCAGCCGAGCCGGCTCCGATCATGGTATGCATTTCATCCACGAACAATATAATTTCATTTTCTTTGGTTGAAGCTTCTTCAAGCACCTGTTTCAAACGTGCTTCAAATTCACCTCGGTATTTCGTACCGGCAACGAGTGCAGAGATATCCAAAGCGAGAACACGTTTCCCTGCGAGACTTGAAGGCACTTCACCCTTTACGATCTTTTGAGCAAACCCTTCAACTACAGCGGTTTTACCAACTCCCGGTTCACCTATGAGCACAGGATTATTTTTCGTTTTTCGGCTAAGAATTGCAATAAGTCGTGAAATCTCCTTTGCTCGACCGATCACCGGATCCATTTTCCCATCAGTAGCTTCCTGGGTGAGGTCAGTCGTAAAATAATCAAGGGCAGGTGTCTTGGATTTCGGCTTCTTTTCATGACCATGACTTCCTCTCTCTTCTTTCATGGGTGGCTCAAATCCATCATTAGACATTCCGTTTTGCGGAGGCATAAATCCCTGTCCCTGAGGAGCCATCCCCGGCATCTGCGCCCCGGGAATAAAAAATCCGCCCAAATTATTCATCATCTGCGTAAACGGTTGCATGAACTGATTAATTGCCTGCTGATTGGGCACACTTTGATTAAATATTTCTTCCAATTTCTTTTTAATATCTTCAGAAGAAATTTTGATTTCCTCCAAAATAACCACAGCCGCAGTACCCTCTTGAGAAACCAAGGCGTAGAGCATATGCTCAGTCCCGACATGGGCATGATTAAATTTGTATGCACATGACACCGCATCACGAATGGTCTTTTTCGCGAATCCGGTTAGCTCAAGATTTGAATTATCGACTTCATTATGTTGACGTTTTGAATTGGATTCTTTCAAAATCGCCTTTATATTTTCCGCTTTAATATTGAAATGTTGAAGAACAACGCTTCCGAGGGACTCTTTTTGACTCAAAATCCCGAGGAGCAAATGCTCTGTCCCGATATATCCAATGTGCTCAGTGCGCGCTTCCTGTTCAGCAAAAAGCAGTGCTTTCTTGGCATCCGGCGTGAACTTTTCAAAGTTGTTGTCAGACATAGGTTGTATATGTAATGTGTAGAAAGTTTTTTAGCACTCTCTATTTTAAAGTGCTAAGACGAAAAGTCAAGAAGTTACTTTTTATGTTTCTGTCTTAACTTATATTTGCACAAAGTATATCATAGAGGTAGCACTTTCTGTTAGATTTATATATTGCCATGGCATTAAAAACGTATGTAGTAGATTTAAAGGTAGAGATGAGGCGCAAGATGAAAGGCGGGCTTTCCGATTTTTTAGTGCAGAAAATGAAAGAAACTTTGGAGAAAAATGAGCAGGTGTTGCTGTTTTTAAATAAACGCGGATATTCGTCATCGATCATTTGCGGAGCGTGCGGGAATACGCCGACATGCAAACATTGCGAGATTTCGATGACGTATCATAAAACCGGGAAAGATTATTTACTTTGTCATTATTGCGGATTGAAGCAGTTTATGACGGATAGTTGTTCCAGCTGCAAAACGCCGCATAGTTTTATGCATGTCGGGACCGGGACGCAGAAAATCGAAGAGGAGCTGTTTGCATTGTTTCCGGGTCGCAATATTAAGCGCGTTGATTTGGACAGTATGAATAAGAAAAAAGCGTATGATGAATTGCTCTCAGATATGAATGAAAAAAAAATCGATATTTTAATTGGGACGCAGATCATCGCCAAGGGGTTTGATTTCCCACATGTGACACTGGTGGGGATTGTGAATGCGGATGTTGGCCTAACAATTCCGGATTTCCGTGCGCATGAGAGGACGTTTAGTTTGATCACTCAAGTGGTGGGAAGGGCCAGCAGAAAAGGGCAAGACGGGTGCGTGGTGGTGCAGACGATGCTCCCAAACCATCCGGCGATTTCATTTGCGCTGACCAATGATTATGACGGGTATTACGAGTACGAGATTGAGCTACGGAAGAAATTTCACTATCCCCCATTTACGGAGATTGTGAAATGCACGTTTGCCCACAAAAGTGAGGAAAAGGCGGAGGAGATGGTGGCGAAGAAAGCGGATGAGCTTTCTGAAACTGCAAAGACTCTTGGGAATAGTTGTCATATCCTCACTGCCCCGTCGTATATTGCGAAACAGCAGGGAAAATATTTTTTTCATATTTTATTGATAGGGGAAAATCCGCATGAGTTGATTGAGAAGACCAAGTTTGAGACAAGTTGGAAGATAGATGTCGATCCGATGGTGACGATATAGGTTGACTTTATGATTCATATCTTTAAAATGCTGAGTAATCCAGCTCAAGCTATATGCTTGAGGATGACCGTTCCGTGAGGGGCGGTTTTTGGTTATTACCAAAATCTCGGACGTATGTGCTTTCCGACATGTTCTGGAAATATAGATTTAGCTAATACTTTATCATTTATGTAAAAAAAATGATAATCAGCCAATTTTTTAAGTCGGATGGAAATTCTAGATTTTGCATCCTTTTGTCGTGGAGTAATAAGAATTATTTTTTTCCCTAACTCTCTTGTAATCAATAATGCCCTACTCAGATCACTATCGTTGGACACCAATACTACACAATCAATGTCCTTCAAACAGCTATCTTTAACTATTTCAACAGCTATATTAACATCAGTTTCCTTTTCTTCACGAAGTGAGACATTTACACTATAAGGTGGCGGATTCGTATGTTTAGCATTAACTTTCCTTTCAACAATATATCCATAGATACATTCAAAATATGGAATCATATCTTGCAGTGCTAAAATATAAGTCTCTTGATCTTTACGTCTACTGATATTCTTACTGTCAGCTTTTACAGGCGAAGTGAAGTATTTAAGACTTATGATCTCGTTATTTACAAGCAGATTTTTTATCAACGCATCTATATTCAGCCACTTGTAAGGTGTACCTTTCAGTACTCCATAGTATAGATTGAATCCATCAACATAGACGATTGTCTTGTATTTCTTCATTAAGTAATTTAGTAATCTCAGGAAAGTATGAGAGTAATTCTGGAGGAATAAAGTCAAAGGTGCTGTGATTGTTGGTAGGAAGTAACAACATAGGATTTTATTTATGAATTGAACTAGAGTTATACATTATTTCAGGTTCAAAATTTTTTATTTACATGAATTTAAATATAGTATTTAATATCATAAAAGTATAAGGAGATTCAAGAATGTCAGAAGTATTAGTAGATGTTGGGGAACTCTCAACAAAAATAGAACAGTCTTCAAATCGAAATAAATTGGAGGAAATTTATGTGGGTTTATCCTACTCTCAAAGATATGATCCAGAGATCATAAAAATCTTTACTGAAAAGTATAACTCATTACCGCAATCCAAACCAACAAAGGAGGATAAGAAACGAGGATTCAAAATTATGGGTCAACTGGAAAGGACGATTGTTGAAAGTAGTTATTAAACCAATTACAGAAC
>CAYGEY010000011.1:0-30118 GCA_964349065.1 uncultured Candidatus Peribacteria bacterium
CTAGTATGTTGTTAAAACTTGCCACAGCGGCAGGTGTAACATTGGGTGGAGTAAAAGTAATGAACGCAATGGAAAATCAGCCCCATGAGACTGAAAAATCTAAAACATTACATGAAGAAGTAAAACAAGTGAGCGGGGGAATTTCTCAAAAAGTGGCTAGTGTTATACAACCAAAGCAGATACACCATGAAAGAACTGAAAAAAAATCCGATGAAGTACTCGAGGTGAAAAGTAATATTGATCCATATCCTTTTTTAAGTGCTGATAATACTAATGTTACTAAATACATGGGGGATATTCATTTTGATAAAAATAAAATTAAGGAATTGTTACTAAAACATCAATTTTTGAAAAAAATGTGCATAGAGAACAATGAATCCTTTATAGAGAGAGTTAATTCAATTTATAATAATTGGGATGACTTTGAAAATCATGTAAATGTATTGGCAATAGATCTAAATATAAATGCTATGAGCATTTATACACTGATTTTTGGGGAATCTGTGTTTCATCCTGGGGCTGAGGAGCTAAATCCAAGAGGCGCGAATATCAAGGGATATGGTTATATTCAATTTACTGGAAAACCTAACATTAGGATTTTAACTAGAGGAAGGGACATAAATAAATTGTCGAAAACTGAGAGAATGCAAGTTTATGGAAATGACAATCAATTTAGAGCTATCAAAGAATATCTTGGATATCACTCAAGAGGACAGTATCCGTGGGATCTTAAAGTAAATGTTCATCATGGATATGGGCATGCAAAAAAACTATTGGAAATTTCTAACAGGCAAAAGGCTGAAGCTGAGTTAGAAATATCAAAAAAATCTCAAAAACATGACATCACGTACACACAAAAGGATCAAATATTAAGGAACCATTTGGGGGAACAGTATGCAGATTTCATCGCCTTTCCTGCCCATTGGGATGAATTAAAGTCATGTATAGACAGATCAAGAACAAATCTCTTTTTCTCTACGGTAGTATCTTCTAAATAAAAAAACATTTACAAAATACAAAAGTTATTCTACTTTAATAAAAGTAGAATCATAATTTTCCTATGCAATTAAATAGAAAAAGTACTGTGCCAATAAAAAAGTTGTTTCCTAAAGATGAATTAAACGGAGAGGTAAAGGAAGTAACCATCTGCGATATACAATCTGAACTCAAAGTTGAAGCAAATGAAGAAATATTAGATATTGATACTACTCTATTCGAAAGTATCTTTCAAGTCGAAGGCTTTCAGGAGAAGGTCACAATCAATGGAAAAAACTATTCGTTTTCCGGAAGTCTCTTATCATTGATCAATGCAGTTTTCCAAAGCCGGGAAACCAATACATTTATGGAGCTAGATCAAGTGAAAAACAACCTTGATGCATCTATGAGATACAACATCGGTGAAACTCTTGAATTACAAAAGAAACAAAATTTTTCAAAGGCGGATATTCATCAATTGATGCCTTATTTTTTTAGAGAAGTCGAAAAAAATCTTATGACTTCAAACTCAATATCAGATGAAATCAAAGTATATCTTTTGAATCTCATGAAGTATTTATCGGAGTATGCTAATTTTTATGCATCTCGATCGCTCATACAGGACTGCAATGCAGAGAATATTCGCAGTAATGTAGTAATGCAGGAACAGGAAAAACCTGGTTTACAGCTACAACATTTACAACTCCCTGATCAATTATTGCAGTGTATTTCACCGGCGGAGCAAACAAATGATATTTTGTATGAGTACAGACATAGCTCATATAAAAAATTGAGTTCTAGGTTATTATTAGCTGAAAAGGAATATAGACAAAGTAGAAGAACCTTGAAAAATGCATTGTATTCAAAAAAGGAGGAGTTTGAAAAACATAATTTTTATCCCCAAACAATTAACTGTCCGAATGGTGCGGTTATTCAATTTCAAGGAACAAATAGGGACAACAAGAAGTATGTAGATATAATGTTCAGTTATTTGGATGCAAAGATATTGCTCACTCTTGACTCACTTACTTATGATTTGTCTGTAATTGATCCAGACCAGAAAGGAATTTCTTTTGCCGATTGGTGTGCAACGTACCCGGGAGGAAGTGCATTTGCCAAAAGAGTGGAGTCGATCATATGTGGATCTATATTACAAACTATGTCTATAGATCCTGAGAATTCTGCCTCATCTTTGAAGAAAATATTTTATGATTCCAGGGTAGCAATCAGTTCTTTAATGTTTTAGATTCAATTCACTTGATTTCTTCAGGCCAAAGGGTAGCTTGATGGTGCTAATTATTGATGAAATATATGCCCATTCTAACCCTTGTCCGACATGGAGAAAGTCTCTGGAATAAAGAAAATCGATTTACCGGATGGACGGATATTGATTTATCAAAAACCGGTGAGGAAGAAGCAAAATCTGCTGGACAAAAACTCTTAAGGGAAGGAGTAACCTATGACATAGCATATACATCCTACTTAACTCGTGCAATTCGAACACTGCATATAATTTTAGAAGAAACAAACCGGCTTTGGATCCCGGAAGAGAAATCATGGAGACTCAATGAACGCCACTACGGCGCACTTCAAGGTTTGAACAAAGCAGAAATTCTGGAAAAAGTAGGTGAGGAGCAATTCAAAAAATGGAGGCGAAGTTTTGATATCCCACCTCCGGCATTAGAAATGTCAGATGAAAGATTTCCAGGAAATGATCCTCGTTATAAAGGCGTTGATCCAAAATACCTTCCAAAAACTGAAAGTTTAAAAGATACCTATGATCGCGTAATTCCATATTTAGAATCAAACATCAAGAAAAGTATTCAAGAAGGGAAAAATGTCATTGTTTCAGCTCATGGAAATAGTCTTCGCGCTGTTGTGAAATATCTTGAAAATATATCTGACTCAGATATCCCGAATCTTGAAATTCCAACCGGAATCCCGTATATATACACAGTCGATAATAATTGTACTGTCATTTCAAAGAAAATTTTAACGTAAATTATGCAAGAATCCACATCGGCATATCCGGAGATCACTCAAGAAGACTATCGCGATTTTTATGAAAGTCCTTGTGAAAAGGTGGCAGGCAACCAGAGTATTTGGTATGGAACAGGTATTGACCCTAAGGAACATCCGCTTGTCGATAAAATACAATTTGATGTATGTGGCGAATGTGATAGTGATGATATTTTGGTTATCGCAGCTGAATGGAAAAAACATCCTTTTACCGGGGAAGAATCTTGGGAGTATGAAATCGTTTGTAATGAATGCATGTATTACACGCAGAGAAGTGTTTCAGAAGAAAACGAGTAGTACATTTATTTTTGCTTACAGGCAGCAAAATCCTTTATAAATATCTTGGATTTCACTTCTTGTATTATTTGTGCATCGTTCGTTCCGAGATTCAGTTCTTTATTTCCTATCATGCTTCGATAGGTTGCATTAGCAGATCCAATCGATACATATACATCGTCAAATAGAAATACTTTGAGATGATTCAGAGTTTTTTTGTAATAGAATATTTCAATTTTCGCCTTGTGCATGAGTTTCAAAGTCAGGATATGCTGGATACGTGGGAGAAGATGGTTGGGTTTATTAGGAACGATAATTTTGACATTTACGCCTCGAGACTTCGCTTTAATAAGCGCATGAACAAGTTTTAGATCAGTAAAATACGGTACCTCAATATAGATGTACTTTTTAGCTCCATTAATTCTCTCATGCAAATCTTTCTGGATATCATGTTTTCTGACAGCAGTAACTAATAATGAATAAATATTACCATTAAAGGAAAAAGTCTCAGAGCGCACTGCCTTTTTTGCCCACTCATTCAGAAATAATTTTTCAAATTTCTCTGAAATTTCGGGTTCTTGAAAATATATGAGAATATCATGCCAATCAAATTGATAATTATCTCCGATATTCATGCCACCCGTAAAGGAATGAACACTATCAACGACAATGATTTTTCTATGATCCAATTGAAACCGAAATGGGTTTGGATTTCCGGCATGAATTATTTTTACTCCCTGAGTCGCAAGAAAACGCAGAAGTGCAAGTCGTCCGGTGAGTGATCTCCAGTTGTGCAAAGAGAAATAATATGTACCTATTTGATCGTATATCAGTCTCACATCAACACCCTCTCTTGCCTTTTTGGCAAGTATAAGAGCAAAATCCCACCCTGTTTTATCATCAGTGAGCAAAAATATTTCAATATAAATTGATTTCTTTGCTTGTTCCAGGACATGAAAAAGGTTTTTAAACGCTGCTTTACCGTCTACAAGAAGCTCGAAGTGAGAAGTCATAGAAAAAATGAAATTCAATGTGCTTCGAGTATAGGGAATTTTATGGTTTTGGAAAGGCAGGTGGTAATTTTAAAATTCTCAAATGATTTCCCACAGGAGGTCTATTATTAGGTGCCATCGGAGCTATCATATGTGCCGAGAATTCACCATCTTTTATTTTTTCTCCAACAATTCTAAGCTCAAATCCTGGTTCTATTCTAGCTCCTGGTCTTCGAATTGCTGCATCAATATTGACTGTCCATGGAAAATTTCCAAAATCTTCCAAAAGAAATGTTCGGTTTTCAAAAACATTGATAACTCTCCCCGAGATACGACCTTGTTCAGGATGGGTCCAGAGTTCTTGTCTTTGTTCCCGAATATTGTTATAGGTAGGGAAGACATCATTGATATACTCATCAGTAAATTCTGAAAAACCAACTGCAAAGGATAGAGAACCAATCGCCAAGCTAAGGCTAACGTTGAGAAGCAAAATACGACCAACCCGGTATTGATATCCTTCTTTGGTATGTTTGAAGAAATAGAGTGAAATAGCGGCAAACCCTATCATTAATAATATCCAAAGTATAGGTAGTACCTGTATCCAGCTGATAGTATTATCATGAATTTCAAAAAGAAATGGTACATCTGCATCAACCAGTTCCAAAAGCAGTAAGCCAAATGTTTTTGCACCTAAGAGGACGAAAAGTACAAATAAGAACCAATACAAAAAATTTTTTAGAATAAACCACCACCTGGGCAGGGAATGAATATTCTTATCATCAATGTAGGAGAGGATTTTGTCGGTTATATCATGCATAATGCGAAATATTAGGAGCTATTTTAAGTAATGCCTCTTTGAGACTAGTTTTTGCCCTATTAATGAGGGTTGCCACAGTTCCTTCCGGTTTTTTAATAATGGAACTAATTTCCTCATAACTTTTATCTTCTATGTATCGTAAAATTAACACTTCTTTATATTTGAATGGCATTTCTGCTAGGGCTTTTTCAAGAATATTTTTACGTTCTTCAACGGAGAATTGTTCAGTTATTTCTCCAAAACTTGTAGTAAGCTCAGACTCATGATTCAAAATATCAACTTGATTATGAAGTCCCCTTGATCGAAATTTTCGGAACAGGGATGTCGCTTCATTGTGCGCAATAGCATAGATCCAAGATGAGAATTTTTTTGAAGTATCAAAGCTTTTTATATTTTTCCATACTTTCAGAAATACATCTTGCACAACTTCCTCAGCATATCCTCTTTCAAAGCCGCGAATACTCATAACATAACGGATGAGTTTCGTTTCATACCTCATAAACAGCTCCCTGAGAGCATTCCTATCTATACCTGCATGTAATACGAGTTCTTCGTCTGTCAATTGCTTGATTAGAATCTAACAATATATACGTTTCAAAAATTATTTCCTTTCAAAAAAAGCGGTTTTCGTGTACAATACTATGATATATTTAAATTTAACACATGCGCCCACAAACACTAGAATTGTTTTTAACTCACAATACACATTCAATTTTAGCGGACATTGCAAGAGCAGTAGTACGATCAGGGATAAAGGTGCGTACAGAAATTGAGAATCTTTCTTCAGGTAAGGCCGAAGGTGAACGAGTGGTAGAATCAATTGAGGCAATTTCTCAACTGGTGGTTTCTGCAGAACATATCTTTCGAAAGGAATTGGAAGTTATTCCCGAAATTTTTGGATTTCTACTTCAAAATTCAAATGAGGTTGTGCATGTTCATAAAGAAGGCGAGTATTTAGTTTCTATTCAACCGCTGGACGGGGGAGATGTTGTTGATAGCGGGTATGCGACTGGATCTCTGATTGGTATTTATAAACAGACTCCAAAGGATACACTTTTCTCTGCAAAGAACCTAGTTGCATCAATGTATGTAGTATATGGAACGGCTATGTATTTAGGAGTATCTTTTGGGAAAGGACTTCATATTTTTAAAGGGCAAGAGGATGGCGTATTCAATATTGAGCGAGCGTTTGTAACATTGAAAAGTGATTCACATATAGCCGCATTAGGAGGTTTTGATACCATGGCATATGTGGAGGGTTATCGTGATCTGGCATTGAAACTTTCCCGTGATCAATTCAAACTTCGATATAGTGGGAGTTTGATTTCAGATATGCATCTGTTGTTTATGAAAGGCGGAGGTCTTTTTATTCACCACAGTAAAAAGTTACACCTGCTTACTGAATGTTGCCCAATCGGATTCTTGCTTATGCAATCCGGAGGATATTCCACGAATGGGATTAGGAATCTGATGAGTCTTGAAACAACGAATGTGGGTGAGACAACTCTATTCCTTGGAGGTACGAAAGAAATTGTGGATGTAGCTATGAATATGTTGTAGTCATCAACTCTTTCAGTGTTTCCTGAGTAAGCATCTTTATTTGTCTTGAACTTCCTGGGGTCTGAAAAAATCTCCGCAGAATAGTATAAATATCCTTATCAAATTTTGCTTCAATTTGTTGAACATGTTTTTCGTCATCAAAAAAAGTACCTGTGGCTAAATAACACCATTTATCAAAAACATAAAATTGTCCTGAGTTTGTATCAAGGCTCTCTGAAATGAGAACAGGTCCGGCAAACGGCCACTTATGAAGTCGTGTTTTTTCAAAAGCCTCATGAAATCTTAGATTATATTTTTCAGGTGATTCCGCATGAACACATGCACCATTGCACGTATGTAACTGAAAACCGAAACATGTTCCAGGGGTTTTTTCGATACCTAATACTTTTTGACAGAGTTTATATGATCGCGTGAGATCAATCAAAGCGTTGTGTGCAGCTCGTTTTGATATATATATACCAAGGACATCTTCGGGTGGAATATTCATAATTTCTTCAAGTAGAATTGTTTTGAAAGTAAGATATCCAAAACCATCAAAATGCTTAGCGAGAATGTACGGATGCGGATTTTTTCGAAGTCTGCGATTAAACGGGGGGAGCATTTCTTTAATTAATCTTGATTCCAGCAGTAAACTTCCTAATTCTCCATGTGTTTCGTGGGTCTCAATTTCCCGCATTTGTTTGAGCATGGACATTTCCTTTGTTGAATCGTGAGCTTTAGCGAAATGCTGGAAAATTCTTTCTTTCATATGAATACTTTTGCCGACATACAGACAGTCCCCACGCTCACCATAAAAAACATAGACTCCATGTGTGTCAGGCAGCGCTTTAAGTTTTTCTTCTGGGATATTTGAAGGAAGGACATGTTTCTTGAGAAGTCCCTCTAAAACAGATATTATTTTTTCTTCTGTGTGGTACTTTGGCAGTATTTCAAAAAGTTGTTGTAAGGCAAGAGTGTCTCCCATAGCCCTATGACGATGTGCAATTTCAAATCCGAAATGCTCAATAATCAGGTCAAGGCCATGCCTTGGTAACTCTGGAAAAAGTTTACGTGAAAGTCTGACAGTGCAAAGGACATCGGTATGGAGCGTCATCCCGACGCGTGAGAATTCAGCCTTGAGAAAACTATAATCAAATGGGGCATTGTGAGCAGTGATAATGGTTCCATCTAAAAGTGTATACAGATTTTCTGCAATTGCATCAAATGTTGGTGCATTTGCGAGCATGTGTGGATGAATCCCGGTTAAACTTACGATAAACGGATCAAGAGATCGAAGTGGATTTATTAGTTGTTCGTATGTATTGATTACTTTGCCGTTCAATACTTGAATAACAGCGATTTCAATGATTTTTTGATCTCTGGCAGAGCCTCCGGTTGTTTCTATATCAAGTAACGAAAATATTTTATCCTTCATGTTTTGTTGAAATACAAATACATGCTACAGAACTCTTGATTCTTTTCAAACGAAAAATAAACTTGACAAAGTAAATATTACTTTTATAATACAATCATCGCTTAACATAGAAAACAAGTAATTTGTGAGGAGTGTGCTGCGTACCTGCGATCATGTGTGCTTATCAATTTGATGGAAGAGCCCATGTCCATGTCCGTAGCACATTCTTCACAAGATTTCTTACCCTCTACCACAGAAAAATATCGGAATTGGAGTGATAGAATATCAGTCGTCCGGGACATGGAAAGAATTATATGATAATTCAGGTTTTTCCAGTCAGAAGATAATGGAGGTAGTGAGAGAGGAATATAATTGACTTGCTGTCAATCAAGTATGGAATAGAATAGCGCAGATATTTTATCCAAAACATGGTTCTTCGAAGATCATTACAGGTAGCTCTACTATTAATAATCATAGGAGCAGGAGTACTTCTCTTCAAAACTCTCTCCTACCATCCCACTCTCACAAACGAAATCACGTGCAGTACCGACTCCACTTGCCCCCAGCCTTTTGCAGCAAACGTGGCCCTCTCGATCTGCGGTACGGAAACAACATTTGAAAGGGAAACGACACCTGCCAAGGAAGTCCCACAACAAAGTTCCCCACAAAAGCTCAAAGACTTTTTTATGCAAATTGGTACTTCATTTGACGGTGCCTGTCTTGGTGAGACTTGTAACGGCGATACATGCCAAGGGAAACCCGGTATATTCAAGATGTGGGTTGGAGACAAGCTTATAAAGACAAGCAGTGAATATATAATCAAGCCGGGTGATCTTATTGTGCTTTCTTTCCAACAAAGAAGTGATAACAAACGCCCGAATGTATCTCAAGCCCTATACACTGGCCCATACTATTTTTTTCCGCGAAAAATTAGAGACGGAATGAATATTGCGAAAAAATATGAATTAGATTCAAAAGAAACAAAATTGGAATGGGAGGGAAGCAGCATTGTTCAGACGAACTCGGGATCAATCAACATAACTGAAGGAAGTATTCAAGTAGACGAACTGGGGAAAGAATTTCTCTCCGGTCGATTTACTATTGATATGAAATCTATCACAAATACTAATCTCCCTGACGGCCCTAATACAATGCTTACCAATCATCTCAAAAGTGCTGAATTTTTTGATGTAGAAAAATTTCCGACAAGTGAACTCACAATTATCTCTGTAACAAAAACTGTTGCTCCCGATATGTATGACGTGCGAGCAAATCTCACAATAAAAAACATTACAAACCGAATTGAGTTTCCTGCAAAAATAGTCCAGAACAATGACAAGAAAATCATTGCAGATAGCAAAATCAATATTGATCGCACGAAGTGGGGTATTTCAAATTTGTCTCAAATAGTCGGAACAACTATAGATAAAGCTATCCGAAATGAGGTTACATTGAATCTTCATTTGGTGATGGAGTAAGTTTAAAGAAACTATAAAACTAAAGTTACCCTAGGATCGACTTTTGGCGAATGGACGTGAGCCAAGGAGAGCCGGGTACTTTAGTTTTGTAGTTGAAATATTTCATTGTACCTCCTTCACCTTCGCCAGTGTCGAAATCCCCGCAACAAATCCAATTGCCGTGACAGAAAATATTATTAACCAAACATTAGTTGCTAGTGACTCCAAATGAAAATATTCAGCAATAGGAGAATAAATAATTACCACCTGTAAAGCTACAGAAATGAGCATCGACCAAAGTAGGGTTGGATTAGAAAACGGTCGAAGATGATCATGGAATCTGATCATCATAATCACAACAAATTCGTAGACTACAAACCCTGTAAATAAAGCAGTCCGGGCAACCCCTTCGCCATATGGGTAACAAAGGAAAAAAATACAGAGCATGGCGACCATCTTCTGTAGTGAGATAATGTAAATCCGTTTTAAAATGAGTTTGTCCAAAATCCCGTGATTCATGGATCGTGGTTTTTGATTCATTATATCTGGCCTACTTGGGTCAAGACCGAGAGCTATTGCCGGAAGGCCGTCAGTTAAGAGATTGATCCAGAGGAGCTGAATTGGTAATAAAATTGGTTCTTTTAAAGTAAAGAAAATAGTTGCTAGAAAGATGATCCCAACTTCAGCAAGATTGCTAGTAAACAAATACTGCACAAACTTTCGGATATTATCATATATTCTACGTCCCTCCCGAACCCCTGAAACAATACTAACAAAGTTATCATCCATAAGTACAATATCCGAGGCCTGTCTCGATACTTCCGTACCTCTGATTCCCATAGCAATTCCAACATGTGCATTTTTCAGGGCGAGGGCGTCATTGACGCCGTCCCCGGTCATAGCAACTATGCGCCCCATTTTTTTCAGGAGGTCAGTAATTCTAAGTTTATGTTCCGGACTAAGTCTTGCATATACTTTGCATGTTTTTAATTTTTTCGTCAGTTCGGCATCTGTGAGTGTATCGACTGCATTACCGTCCAAAACTTCAGCACTTGGTATCCCGGCTTCTTTTGCAATAGCTTTTGCCGTGAGATTGTGGTCCCCTGTCAAAAGTATCACATCAATTCCTGCAAAACCGCATTCTAAAATAGCCTCCGGCACCTGTAAACGTAGAGGATCTTTGATGGCGGTCATACCGATCCAAATCAGATCTTTCTCTAGATTTGCCTCGTCAGTTTTATTTTTTGGAATGGAAGTAATCTCTTTATAGGCAAAGCCAATATTACGATTTGCTTTGCTCGCAAATTCATCATGATGCAGGGCTATGGCTTTTCGATCACTACTTGTAATATTTCGTATTTTCCCGTTCACACAAATCTTGCTACATGCATTTAAAATATACTCAGTTGAACCCTTTACAAAAACTCTCAGACCCTCCTCAGACTCAACCACCACACTCATCATCTTTCTTTTTCTATCAAAAGGGATTTCAAACATTTTTTTCATCTTTGACTCATCAGAAATATATTCTTCTGCGAAATGCACAAGTGCCGTCTCAGTATGATCTCCAACCAATTCTCCCTCAATTACCCGAAGGGTATTATTTGTATAACATGCGGTCATAAAAAGCGTGGAGGGAATATGCCTGGCATCCTGAGCCCGAAAGCTCGTGAGACCATCAACATATCTGATGACTTCCATTTCGTTTTTTGTGAGAGTCCCTGTTTTGTCGGTGCAAATAGTATCAATTGCACCCATTGTTTCAATGATCCCCAGTCTTCGTACTGCAACATTATTTTTTGCCATCATTTTACCACTGAGTGCTAACGTTAACGTGAGAATGGCTGGTAGGCCTTCTGGAACGGCGGCTACAGATAATGCTATAGATAATAAAAATGATTGTTGTATAGAAAATTTCAGAAGTCCTAAGAGGAAAGTGAGAAAAGAAATAATTAAAATTGCTTTGAGGATTTTCTTTGAAAAAAAATGTAATTCTGTTCCAAAAAGTGATTTTTCTTCTTTGATTGTACTGAGAGAAATAGCTATTTCTCCAATGCGTGTGTGCTTGCCGGTAGCTATGATTATAATTATAGCAGACCCGCCTGAAATGAGAGTATTCATATAGACAAGATCTTTATTTTTTTTACGAACAGCAACGGATTCACCAGTGAGCATTGATTCATCTGTCAGGAGAGAAGTGGTCTCCAATATTTTCCCATCTGCAGGCACAATATCTCCAACATCAAGTAACACGATATCTCCTGGAACAATCAGATCATGACTGATCATATGTATTTTGCTATCTCGATACACTTTGGCCATTGGAGCTGACATTTTTTTAATGGCTTCAATACTTTTTTCTGCTTTATATTCTTGTAGAAATCCGGCTAATCCGGAAACAAATATGATAAGTATAATAAGTACTGCATCCAGAATATTATCTCCCGGAGCGTAGAAATGTAGTCCTATAAGAATTACTGCAACAACGAACAATAAAATAAGAAGCGGGGAAGTAAACTGTGCAAGAAATATACGAAAAACTGAAACTTTCTTTTCAGAAGAAATAGTATTTGGTCCATATTGTAATAATAAGGCGTTTGCTTCAGTGGTAGTTAATCCTTGTTTCATGAGTGAGGTGAGAGTATGCAAAATGAGAGTACCAAATATTTACAATATTGGTAAGAGTTTGCATGAAAACACGCTTGTCATGTATAATAGATGACGAAACACAAACAAATATGAAAACTCCAAGAATATTTAGATTTCTCATACACCTGCTTTTTGATGAAGAGCTAAGGGTTTTGTTTTTATCTGTTTTGTTTGTCCTACTAATTGGGACTATTGCATATTCTCTTTTAGAAGGACTACATTTGTTTGATGCTTTTTATTTCAGTGCAATTACACTGACAACTATCGGATTTGGGGATATTGCTCCGCTTACTGTTGGGGGAAAACTTTTCACTATCATATATATATTCTTTGGACTGGTGCTGATGTTAAGCACGATCAATGTCGTAACGTATCAACTCATTCGGCATGAACAGGAGGAAATGAGGCGGACGAAAAGACTTAAAGCTAATACTCGAAAATAAGTATTTTCTAGGAAAGTTTATATACCCTAGGATAGACTTTTGGCGAATGGACGTGAGCCAAGGAGAGCCGGGTATGAAACTTTCTTAGAAATCAGCTCTAGTCAGTCAAAAAAATAAGGGTATATTCTTTGCATAGAAATATCCGCAATGTATGTTTGGTTTAAATAAGAAAGGTCAGACTCATGAGATGAATCATGATTTTTCGTACATTCCCGAGAATGTTTTTTATTTTGACTCTGCGTGCCAGACCATGCGGCCTTTTGAAGTAATAGCTGCGGAAGAGGAATACTATATGAAATACAATGCCTGTGGTCATCGCGTAAAATATAAATGGGGAGAAAAAGTCGATGATAAGGTCGAAGAAACAAGAGATAAGCTATTAAAGTTTGTAAAAAAAAGTAAGGATGATTATACAGTTGCTTTTACTCTCAATACTACATATGGAATTAATCTGATATTAAGCCAATTGGGGGAGGATAAGTATGAATCAATTGTAACATCGGATATCGAACACAATTCTGTTTTCTTGCCGACAATGACGTTTGCAAAGAGAGCAGGAATAAACAGGGTTGTACTGGATCGAGCAGAAGATGGTTCATTAATATATAACAAAACTGATCTACGACGTTCAGTGGTAGTACTCAATTCCACTTCTAATATTGATGCGAGAAATCTGCTCAATGTCAAAAAATTGGCGGATGATATTCATGATGAGGGCGGAATATTGATTTTGGATGCTGCGCAAACCATGGGGCATAGTCCTGAGCTATTGCACGGTGTAGATTTTGATGCCATCTGTACTTCCGGCCACAAAATGTATGGGCCAAGTCTTGGAATTATCATCATAAAAAAGTCGTTGATAAAGCAGTTGAAACCAACATGGATAGGAGGGGGAACTGTGTCTGATGTACAGAAAGAGACATTTGTTCTCATCGATGATGAAGAGGAGATGTTCTCTAGGTTAGAAACAGGACTTCAGGATTTTGCTGCTATTATTGGCCTTAATGAAACATTACATTGGATAGATAGTTTTAAACCGGAAGGCAAGCATGCGGCCGACCATACAAAAGAATTGCAAACTATGGTTTTTGAAAATCTTTCCTATATTCCTGGGTTACATATTTTAGGCGGTCCGGATGGTGGTACGTTTAGTATGTACCACGATGGGATTGATAGTCATACTCTTGCTCTGTACGCCAGTGAACAAAATATTATGATGAGGAGCGGATATTTTTGCTGTCATTATTATCTAAAAAATAAACTTAAACTTCCACCGTTACTTCGGCTATCACTTGGTTTGCACAATACTAAGGCGGAAGTAGAGTTTGTGCTTACAACGTTAGAACGATTATTTAAAACACGTTAAATATGCTGTGTATTGCCTCCTTTTTTATCTTTGTTATCCTTGGTATTTTTTCTGCATATTATCGCAAGCTCGCCGGTAAAGCGTGGTACTGTGTTGTGCGAAGGATTACATTCCGACCTTGTGATATTAATTTTTCGCAGGAAATAAAAGGCAAACTCCTCGGGAAGATTATTTTGAAAAAACCCCGATTTGCAAAATTTTTAGAGAAGTGGATAGATTTTTTTGCATTTGGTTTTATCGTGCTCTCTATTTGGAGCTTGTTTATGGTATTTTTTGCAGGACTAAATTTATTTGTATATGATACATGTGATCCGCATTCTGTAGAATCATGTTCTCTTGGAGGAGAGTCATGTGGTATAAACACTACAACTCCAGGATTTTTTGAATCCATGGGAAGTGGAGATATTTTTGGTTATTTTGGAAGAAATATCTCCGAATTTGGAAACACGCTTTCTCGTATCCCCGATCGATTTCGAGAGTGGAAAGTGTCAGATTATGTCACATCTGAGAATACATATTACCTTCCATATGATAGTAAAAAAGAAACAATTCTAGAGATTCTTGATCCATCATGTGTGTATTGTGCAAAGCTTTTTGGTAATGTAAAAAAGGCAGGTGCAGACCAGAAATACAATCTGACGTATTTTGTCTTTCCAATCCCAAATAGTAATAATGCAAACGGGTATAAATTTCCACATTCATATTTGTTGGCAAAATATCTGCTAGCTATTAAAATTGCGGAAAAGGGGAAAACTCAAAACGGTATTTCAAAGGATTGGCAATTCCTTGAAGAAATTTTTACTGGACATGAAGGAGATATGACCATGCAAGAAGCATTTAATCTTCAGTTTAATGATGAAAATGCAGTTTTAAAAATAAATGACATATTGAGAAAAATAGGATATGATGAGGGTGACATAAAGTATATTTCAAGTACAGCAGATGGTCCAGAAGTAAAAAAACAGCTTGCTGAACAGAAAAATATCGTAGAAACAAAAATTAGGACAATCAAAATCCCTACAATTTTATTACACGGTAGAAGATACGACAGGGTGATAAACCCTGACCAATTTTAGTACCACACAATATCTCAAAAAAAAGAAAATAAGAAGTTTCCCCAAACTATGTTATAATATTTTGAAAATTTATTTTACTATTACCTTCCCATGAAACAATCAAATCTCGGTCTAACATTAGCAATTGTCTTTGCATCTAGTGTGATCTCCGGATCATTGGTGTATTTTGGTATGAATTTAAGTACGAGCAATCTTGGTTCAAATATGATGGGTAATAGAGTTGCAGCAGATACAAATAAAGCAGGAGCTGATAATAAGGTTGCTCCAACTACTGCTCCTACTAAAGTTGATGTTCCTAAGCCTGATGCAAACAAAGATCATATTTTAGGTGATAAAAATGCAAGATTTTCTTTAGTAGAATATTCTGATTTTATTTGTCCTTTTTGTAAGAAATTTCATCCTACTGCACAATCACTCGTTACTCAATATAATGGTCAAGTCAACTGGGTACTTCGAAACTTCCCACTTTCAATTCACGATCCACTTGCAACAGATACGGCTATTGCCGCAGAATGTGTTGCAAAGACTTCTAGCAATGATGCATTTTGGAAGTTTGCAGATAGTATGATGGCAGACCAGGCAAATCAGAACAGAGATGCAGCATACTATGGCAAGATGGGAATGGCAGCAGGAGCTGATAGTGCAAAAGTTATGGATTGTTTTTCTAAGAGAGAGACGGAGAATATTGTAATTGCAGGGTTGAATGAAGGAATGAACGTTGGAGTGACTGGTACACCTGCAAGTTATATTTTGGACAATAAAACTGGTGAAACATTCTTTATTGGAGGGGCCGCTCCTCTTGCAAAATTTGCTTCTATTATTGATAGCCAATTAAAGAAGTAATATGGTGATTAAAAGAGAAATATATTTTGTTGCTACTATTATAATTGCAATAGGTGCCGTTCTAGGCACCTATATGTATTTCGGAACTAATTCTGAGGAGGGAAGGCAATCAAGTCTACTATACGGTGATTTCCAAAAATCCGCAAAGAGTAAAACGAATCAAGTGTCACTTCCTCTTCCCAATAGTACAACAGATCATTTATTAGGAGATGCAAAATCAAGATTGGTTCTGATAGAGTATGTGGATTTTATGTGTCCGTATTGTAAGAAGTTTACACCTGTTATTGGAAGTATACTAAGTGCATACAAGGGGAAAGTTGCACTTGTATATCGTAATTTTCCATTACCTCATCACGATCCTTTGGCTACAGATAGTGCGATCTCAGCCGAGTGTGTCGCTAAAATTACGGGTAATGATGCGTATTGGAAGTTTACAAGAGCGCTTTTTAATGATCAGTCGAATCAGACACGGGATGCAAAATATTTTGGTTCCATGGCCAAAAACGCAGGAAGTGACGGTGAAAAAGTTATAAAATGTTTTCAAAAAAGAGAAACAATTGTTAAAATTGTGGATGAATTTAATCTGGGGTTGGATCTTGGGATAAAGGGTACACCAACAAGCTTTTTGTATGATACTAAGACAGGTGAGACGACACTTATTACCGGATCAATTGATGAAAAGAAATTATCATCGTATATTGATCAGTTGCTAGCTAAATAATACACTTACAAGTGGGTTAGATATTTCCCTGAATAAGATCTTCAATGAATTTTTTTGTGCCTCTCAAATTTTTTTCATAACCTGATACATCCGGGAAATCCAAATTCATAATTTTATTGTATACTGCGATAATTAGTTTTGTAAGTTCATCCACATCTTTTTGCTCAATGTGTAGAGGTAGTATTTTTATCTCTCCATGATCATCAACGAGAAACTCAATTGCACCATCATGTACTCTGTATTTCCTTCCAAAAGTCCTGGAATTTTCTACCAGAAGTTTATAAAAAATGAGCTGATACTTGTAATTAAGGCCCTTCATTTTCCCTGTGAAATTATGAATGATGCTACCTGTCTTTAGATCTACAACCTCAATGAAAGTATTATGAAGTATCATTTTATCAATTTTACCTGTCAGTGGCACGTTATCAACAACAACACCTTCATTTCTGAAATCCTGTTCAATAAAATGCCCTTTATCAAAGTAGTTTTTTCTTTGATCCATATAGATTGTGAGTTTTTCAATTCCATGGGCTAACATCTCATCAAAATCCTTTTTTGGCAGACGAAAACCCTGAAGTATTTCTTGGTACATTTCACAGATTTCTATGAGACTTGGAAGAATATTATTTTGTTTCAAATATGTGTAAACACGTTGAATGGTTATATGCATACTAGATCCGAAGCAGGAATCCTTATCCATAGGAGTTGGAAACCGAAGGAGGTTCTTCTCCAAAAATTTCTCTGGTCCGCCGTATTCAAGGTTAATGAAATTTTCTAAATGTGTTATGGAGAGTTGATAGTCTTTAAGATAACCTCGTAGCATATCTTTTTCACTTTCTGTAAAATCATTATATTTCTGATCCGTTTCAAATCTCTGAAGGACATTTTCACTTTGTATATAATTGACTGTTGTTGTCGATAAAAGTGGCTCTCCGGCAAGAAATCTCAACAGACTTTGAGGTTTTCCTTTTGTTCCTAGCTTATGACTGACAATCACAAGATCTTGTTTTGCTCTTGTGATTGCAACAAAAAATAATCGCAGATGATCATCGATATCATCATTATCTGGTGAAAGTGGCAGATGTTTCGGGAAGGTCAGTTTCTGAATACCTGAGCGGTCACACCAAGCCTTATCAGTTGCGTGTAACACAAAAACTATCTTGTACTCAAGTCCTTTTGATTTGTGTGCACTTTGCAGAGTAATGCGAGGCCCACTATGCTCATAAATATTATAATCATTGAGAGGAAGGTCATATTGATCGTATATCTCAAAAAAGGAGAGCGCATCGTTCACTGTTAAAAGCTCTTTCTTCTTATGGCTTCTGAGGGCTTCAATAAATGTCCGGAGATGTGAGAGGAGTGAAAGATATGAGTATTTAGGTATCCCATTTTTAAGATGAGTGAAATAGTACGAGTAGTATGGGCTGATGAACGCACCATCAATACTTTCGGTACTTCCTATGAGAGCATCCAAGATACGCTCAACACTTTCTCCTGCGACTGTTTTTTGAGATAGGTCCAATAAGAAATTTGCAATATTTGTGAGTTGTACATCTTCTGAGTTGAGCATTATGTCCATCCAACTTTGCCCCTGTTCAAATGCTGTTTTTGAAATATTCCAAATTGTGCGTCGATCAATCTCCCAAAACGGAAAGGAAAGCACACAAGAGAGTATTTCATTTGATGCGAACGGGTTAGTTTTTGTGAGTGTATGAAGACAATTGAGGAGAGAAATCAAATATGATACCTCAGGAATAGCAAAAATATTTTGTTTTTTCTCATACGCAACCGGGATTTTTTTCGCTTGTAAGATTGTCGATAAGTCTTGGAGATAAGAATGTTTTGGAGAAATTACTGAAATATTTTTTGGATCCTCTCCATCATCCAAATATTTTTGAATGTGATCTGCTACGAAATATAGTTCATCAAGTTCAGTTTCTGCATTTTGAAAAATAATAGTCCCAGGTTCATCTCTATGGAAACGAAGTTCTTTTGATATGCCTGTATTCATAGTTTCAAATCGTTCATTTCCTTGAAGTATTATTTTCCTAGAGAATTCCAAAATCTCTTTTGTAGACCTATAGTTATCAGTGAGACTTATAATTTTTTTATCGGGGAATTTTTCTCCGAATTCCAGGAAATTTGTAATGTTAGCGCCTTGAAATTTAAAAATACTTTGATCATCATCACCGACACAAAGGATGTTTGGCGTACTGTCATCTTCACAAAGAAGAGATATAAGTTGCATCTGTAAACCGCTTGTATCTTGAAATTCATCTATCATTATGAATTGATATTTCTCCAAGAGATCATATCGTACGTGCGGATGCTCTTTGATGATTCGAATTGCTTCAATCAACATATCATCAAAATCATAGTATCCCTTCGCATATAGTGCTTCTTGATAGGAGGTGTAAACGTCTACAAGACCTGTATATTTTTTCCATCTGGATACATCCTTGAATGCTAAACTATTAGTATCTGTTTTTTCCAAGTATTTCGATTTGAATGCAGTGAGAGGTTTTGTATCTGGGGCTAAGTCATGGCATGTGAGAAGCTCGGAAAGAATTAATTCTTTGTAGCTCCGAAGTCCAAATGGCATAATTGAAGTATCCTCTAGCGATGTAATTTTTTCGATCAGTGAAGGAAGTGCATCAAAAATATTTTTTGAAATTCGAGATCCTCCAAAGAAACCTTTTAGAAGTGGTTCGAGCAAGGATAAAAAATGTGCACTTGACTCTAAAATATCTTTCAACATCTTTGGTGTCATCCCTGCTTTTTTCAGATCACCAATTCTTTGTTTGATATCTTTGATATATAAAAATCCCTGTGTTGGATGTTCAGTTTTGAGAATGTGCTTATAGGGCAGATCTTTTAGGATTTCATGTAATATCTCGATGCTGATAATTTCATCTGATGGGAGCATATGTGCTCCTTCAAAAAAATGTTCACGATATCTACCTATAATGTCTGACCCAAAACTATGAAAAGTCTGAATATCAACTTTGTATGCATCATGACCAATAAGATGAGTAAGGCGTGATCGCATGTTATCTGAGCCACTATCTGTGAATGTCATACAGAGTATATTTTCAGGAAATACATCTGTTTGTTGCAATATTTGTGCAACTCGCATTGATAGAAGTTCAGTTTTACCGGTTCCGGGACCGGCAATGACTAAAACCGGTCCGAAGATACTATCTACGGCCTCCTTTTGAGCCGGATTGAGAGTTTTATACCGTCTTTCGAATTCAGTCATAAAATAGTTTGGGAATACGGCTTTATTATGCTATAATAGTTCAAATAAACAAAGGAGATTTTAGACTAGGTAATAACATACAAATTCATGAACATTTTTACAATCATCTGGAAAACAATAAAGGGAATGGGGACGTTAAATAGCGGGCAACTGGCCTCATCACTTTCATTTAACGTATTTTTTACCATTGCTCCCATTGTTTTCTTATCTCTCGCAATTGCCGGACTTATCATTGATATTGGTTCATTTCAGGAATACTTGATATCCACTGTGAAATCATATACTTCACCTGAGGTGACGTCATTTTTTGTTTCTTTATTAGAGACAATGACGAACAAAAATGTGAATATATCAGCAATCATTGTCGGATCCGGAACGGTGTTTCTTGGGCTTATGGGCGTGACCAGTTCGGTTATGACCATATTTCATGATATATGGCATGATCCTGATGATGATTCACTTTTGGATTCTGTAAAGCGAAGCATGGTAGCATATGTTGTTATTGTACTGCTCGGTTTCTTATTATTAGGAACAATGTTGGTTGGTGCGGCTCTTGAGGTATCCCTCCATTATTATAATTCTTATATACCATTTGTTTCATTTGTATTGGCATACACTAACGTAGTACTAATCCTTTTCATATTATTTGCACTTTTTTCATTGCTTTTCAAATATGCCCCACCAAAAAGAGTTCCTTGGATTTATGTGATATTTCCAGCTATAGTCACATCTGTGTTGATTTACTTCATGCGATATATCCTTGAAATCTATATTGGATATGGTGGGTTTTCTTCTGTGTACGGTGCGGCAAGTACGCTGGTTATAGTGTTGATTTGGATCCAAGCACAGGGATATGTACTTATCTTCGGAGCGAAGATGAGTGAGGTCTCGTATAAATTGTCGAAACAGAAAAAATAGCTTGGTAGTTTTTTAATAAGTAAATGTACCCTAGGATCGATTCTTGCCGGAACGAACGTGTAGGAAATTGAGATCCGGGTACTTTACTTTTAAAAAATGAGTAAGTTATTTCTGTTCCTTTCCGTTTACATACATCTTCACGATTTTTTCGATTTGTACTTGTTGTCGTTCACCTTCGATAAGGTATTCATATTTTGCGACATCTTCTTTTGATAGAGTGGCAAACAATTCTCTGAGTTGTGCCGCTAGTTCTTTGATTTGTTCTTGATGAAGAGTTTGATCTTCTTTTCCTTTGACATAATCCACATCCTCGTTGAGTGCCTCTTCTAAATGTTCTTTTTCAGCCTTTATTTGATCTCGTAAGTCACGATATGCTTTTGTGAGTTCTCCTAGATGCTCAGATGCTATTTTATATCCTTTCAACAGGGCTCTTGTATCCTCCAATTTCTCTTTTTCCTTAATGAGTTTGGCTAAGAGGGATTCTAATTTTGCGTTGCTGACAGTCATAATTTTTGAGAAGGAAATAGGCACAGGGATGGTATATGAGACTTTTGTGAGGGGCAAGGAAAAGTTAGAATATGAAAAGTATTATTGATTATTTCCAATGCTCACATATCATAATTTTGATATAACTTAACGATCCTATGAGCAACCAAATGAAACCCAAAGATGCTTCAGGCATAGCTACATTATTCATTTTTCTTTTTGCGCTTTCTGCAATCGCAAACGTTTATTCGTTTTCAGAGATGTCACGTTCTAAGAAATTTCTTCCACAGAAGGACATGTCTGCGAGTGCTTCTCCATCAACTTTAACACGGGATCTTATCTCCGGAGAAGTGACAGATACCTCAGATAAAAGTGCATACGAATACAGTATGGGTATGCGAAAAAATATGATGTTCACAGATAGTAATTGTATTGCTGAAGAATGTTTGTATCTACGAGCAAGCGGATATCCTAAAACTGTGATGAATGATAGTCTTAAAAAGACACTTGCGTCGTATTCTGAAAAGGTGTTGATGTTTGTAAGTCATACCATCGATGCCAAAAAATCATTTGGTACACCATTTAGTGAGAGCTCCCCGATTCTTCGTATAATAACTGCAAGAATTGGATCATTTATGGATAAATATAGTGTGAAAACAAACGAAACATTTGCTCCAATTGTGTACAATGATAAAAAAGATGCTTGTACTAAGCTCTCAAAAGAGTTAGCTGAAATACTGCAAGAGTATAGTGCAAATATAGAAAAAACATTTTCAGGACAACAGGATGCTTCATATGTTTTTTCCCAAATGAAAACTGTTCTTGAATTAGTACATAAACCGGTGTTAGCTGGTTGTAGCAAATAACATTATTTCCAATAAAATTACGTCACAAATCATGAAAAAAATATTCACAACAACACTCCTCACCATATCTCTTCTATTATCCTCTTGTGGTATAGCAGGAACTCCTGCAGGCGACTCAGGTTGGGCCAAAGGGAATGTAGAAAGTAAAATAATTCTTGCAGAATATAGTGATTTTCAATGTCCCGCTTGTAAGGCAGCCGAACCATCAGTTGCGCAAATTATGCAAGAGTTTGGTGATCGTATTCGCGTAGAATATCACCATTTCCCACTACCTGTTCATAAAAATTCAGAGAAAGCGGCGTTAGCATCAGAAGCGGCCGGAATGCAAAAGAAGTTTTGGGAGATGCATGATTCATTGTTTGCAGGGCAAAATGACTGGGCAGAGTTGGATAATCCGACAGAGATATTTAAAAGGTATGCACAGGATATAGGTTTGGATGTTGCAAAATTTGAAAAAGATATGAGTAGTGGGGAAGCCATTGGAAGAATGAATAGAGACAAAGCTATGGCCAACAATTTGAAACTGGATAGAACACCGTCATTCTTGTTAAATGGTTTGTTACTGAGACCATCAAGTTTTGATGAGCTCCGAACGCTGATTCAGACTGGAATTGAGAGCAGCAAAAGTAGCAGCGGAACTGTTATGAAATAGTAGTTGAGAAAGAATAAATTTATTCTTTCTTTTGAATATAGACAGAAATCACTTTCATGAGATCAGTAATTCCTGCCTTGGTTTTGCTCGATAAAAATATAGGACTGAAATTCTTATATTTCTCCTTGAGAAAAAGTAACTCTTCATAAGGCAATAGATCAATTTTATTGAAAACATAAAGTATAGGCTTATTTCCAATTTCAAGTGAAAATAATACTTCATCTACTACTTTCATTTTTTCATCAATTCTTGGGTCATTGCTATCAATAACGTGCATGAGAATGTCTGCGTGAACTGTTTCAATAAGAGTAGCACGAAAACTATTTATGAGTGAATGTGGGAGATCAGCAATAAATCCAATGGTATCAGTGAGGAGTATTTCTTGAGAAATATTTTGCAGATATAATTTGCCAACACGTGTGTCTAGAGTCGCAAAGAGTTTGTTTGCCGCTAATGCCCCCTTTTTTGTCATAGTATTCAGCAAAGAACTTTTTCCGGCGTTAGTATACCCGATGATACTGATTGTTTTGAGTTTTTTCCGTTTCCTATTATCTATCTGGAGCTTTCGTCTTTTGAGACAAACCTCTAAATCATCTCGGATTTTTTTCTCTTGTTTCGCAAGATGCCGTTTCATGATCTCAGTATTGGTTTCACCAATTCCTTTTGTTCCAATTCCTCCACCTTGACGTGATAACTCCATACCCATTCCAAAAATACGCGGCCCCATATGTTTGAGCGAAGCAAGTTCTATTTCTAGTCTTGCTTCTTTTGTTTCTGCATGTTTCTGGAATATCTTTAATATGAGGTCAATACGATCCCATACCTCTACCTTATTTTTACGATATAGCTCTGTAAGATTATAGATCTGTCCCGGTTTGAGATCATTGTTCACAATAATAATATTTGCATCATGGATTATTGCATCCTGCAAAAGTTCTTCGGCCTTTCCACTCCCGATATATGTTCTGTATTCCGGTTCAAAACGTCTTTGAATTGTCTTCAATAAAACTATTCCTCCATATGTTTTAATAAGAGATTCTGCCTCAGAAAGACGATATGCCGCATCTATAGCTGGCATAAATGGTGGAACGATATCAATAAGAATTGCTCGAAGCATTTGATCGATATGAAATACATGTATATATTTGGTCTACAAATATTATTTTGCAAGTACAAAATGTATGAGAAATCATTTTATATAGAGGGAAAGAAGGGAAACAATATATTTTCTTATGATGAAAGAGTTTCCAAAGTACTCTTTATACCAAGTTTGATTACTGGATCATTGGAAAATGTTGAGCCTGGAACTGAAATAGTTTTTGAGGAAGTTGAAGATGGAAAAATAATTTCATGTACCGGTTTGAAAAATTTTGTTGAGACTAAAGTATTTGGAAATATTCCTATGTATATTTTTGATAATCACAATCATGCTTTGTATTTTTGGTGGAAGGGTATCAGGGAGGGAGATTTTCCATTTGGTCTGCCTCTTATCCATGTAGACCAGCACCGAGATATGAGGGAGCCTGAAACGTGGCTTTCAAAAATAGAAATTGTTACAGAGGAAAATATTTGGAAATACACAAATTATGAAACCAATGTTGGCAATTTTATTCAGCCTGCTATCAAAAGTGGACTTATTTCAGAAGTTATATTCTTTGAGAAATCTTCTGACTTTGAAACATTTCCAGATATTAAAGAACCGTTTATTCTAGATATTGATTTGGATATTTTTGCTCCCCACATGGAGTATATGGATTTTGATAAAATAATAGCAACAGTTAGGTTTCTTGCCAAGAAGGCTTCGATGATAACTATTGCTACCAGCCCGTTCTTTATTGATCAAGAGCGTGCGATTAAATATATGAATCAGATTTTTAAAAAGTAAATGTACCCAGAATCGATCTCTTGTCGGAACGAACGTGAAGACAATGGAGATTCGGGGACTTTACTTTTTAAAAATCATATTATTCTCCCATTAGATAATACCTCGCATACAATAATATCTTAGAGAGTTCGGCTCTATTTAAAGGATCATTTGGTCTGAATGTCTTATTCGTATCATCTCCTTTGATTATCCCAAGCTCTTTTGCATATTCTACATACGTTCCATCAAGTGAATTTATATCTACATCAGTGAATGACCCCTTAGTATATGTTGGTAGTTTCAAATCTTTTAATTCCAATACATTCCTAATCATCTCCATTCGAGTTAATGGTCTATTCAAATCCAAATCTTTATCTTTCGTGAGTGAGAGGCCGATATCTTCAGCTTTAGCCAGGAATCCTTCAGCCCAATGATGTGTATTTTTAGTATTCTTTGGCGCATGATTTGCTTGTTCCTTATGCATGATGGTGAGTATTAGTTTAAGCCCTTCACCAACGGTAACTTGATTTTCTGGTTTAAAAATATCAAGGGGTTTTCCAGCACCATCTTTGTATCCTGATACAACTTTATCATCAAAAAGTGAGTGTACAAATGAGGCATACCACGCAGTATCAGATACATCAAGAAACGGTAAGGTTTTACTTTCTACTTTTCTTTTCGTGCTTCCTTCAATATTTGAGTCAAAGATTCTTTGTATAGAGACAAGATTTGTTACTAGCGTCTCATGCGAAGATGTATTGGCTGAGTTCATGAGATTTTGAAAAGCGTCGTAGAATCCGTTATCATAAAACAGAGTAGCTTTTAAAGTTCCAAACATTTTCTTTACAACTTGTGTATTATCAAAAGTAAACTTCAGTTTTACCAGCTCAAATTGGCTCTCCAAAGCCGCAACATTACTGAGTTGTTCAATGAATGAAGGAAGTACTAATGATGTCGTGTCTGAGCGAAGCGAAAGTGCAAACTTAAGCAGAGCATCTTTGTAATCAGTAGGTAGTGCACGGATTTTAACCCAAAGCCCTGGAGTTATACTATCAAATCGATCCAGAAGCCTCATTAGAAGTGGTTCATTGATATTATTTAACAATGATTTCCATTCAGCAATTTCCTCACCATCAGAGATGCCCGCACTATCTGCTACATCCTGAGGTAATAATCCTTCAAGTAGATATGCTTTTCGTTGCACTCGAAGAGGTAGTTCACTTATTTTTTCTCTGCCTGCGACAAGCAGTCGATCATACAACCTACCTTGCATATTAGTTAGTTTTGAAAAATCCAAACCTGCAAGTTCACTTTTTGAGAGCTTATCCAAATAGTCATTTGACGCATAGAGGAGATATGATGGATCTTTTAAGGTTGATCCTGAAGCCGTCATGATCTGACCCTTACCGCAACTCTTGTTATAAAAAGCCCATTCTTCACACTGGCTACCGTCCAGGAAAGAGCAGACTCCATATTCACCATGTATACCGTTTAATATATTCAGTTTCCCTCCATTATTTATACAGTTTGTTGAAGCCGGGTTTGCCATACCGACGATCGTTCCGCCAAGTGATGATCCTGTTCCCGTTGTATTAATTGGAGTATCTGTATGAAGAAAAACTTTTGAAATTTTGATTGAAGTTCCACTTGCAGTTGTCTTTACTAATTCATCATGATCAATGAAATAGGAAAGGGGAGTCTCTAATAATGTACCATTTGTTGATTTAAAAGTAACTGTCTGAGAACCCGTATTAGGAGTTACTCGTAAATATATTCCGTCATAATTGGAATTAATATCAGAATTAAATTCCAATGTTGCTCCTTCTTTTGTAATAAGTCTATCATTTGACTCCTTAAACCAAAGTGTTCGAAGTACAATCATATTTCCACTGGAAACTTTAATGTTTCCATCCCAAATTTCAGGGGCAAGAGTAGTAGGCAATTTATCGTTGATATCACCCCACATAAAAAGAAGTTGTGCATCTTTGATGTTGACAGTTTCAGCACCTTGGGTTTGTGGAAATGAAGTAATAAAAAGAGAAAGGAAAAGTATAACAACAGCGATCATTTGAACTTTTGAGTGTGAGCGAGTCATAACTAATAAATACAAAATAGAGGAGGAAGGTAAATAAACCTTGAAATCAATATACGAATAGTAATAAAAATAGCAATATTTTGGCTGTAATAAGCCAAAAAACACTTTACTATTTAGTGTAAAGTGTTTTGGTATGTTCATAAATAAAAAAGTCAAATGCTAGACTCTCCACACATCGCGTTCACTCGGCGAAGTCGAGTCAACGCTATTTGACTTTTTTATTAATTACTAGCCTAGAACGGCACATCCTCAATAGATATCTCATCCTCTTCAATTGCCGCTACCGGCACTTTCTTTTTTGCCGTTTTTGGTTCATTGACGATCTCTGTCACACTCGCCATAATATCACCGCCTTGTTGTTTCTCTCCATTTCCAGCTCGATCCAGCATTATCAAATTATCCAGATTGATCTCAGTTTTATAATGCTTTGTTCCATTGGTATCTTCCCACATTCTTGTTTGAAGCCGTCCCTCAACAAAAACTTTTTTTCCTTTCTGGCAGTACTGACTGATGATCTCCGCAAGCTTTCCCCAAGCAACACAGTTGTGAAATTCTGTATTTGTTTGCTTCTGACCGCTACTGTCTGTATACGAACTATTCGTCGCAATTGAAAATGAACATACATTCTTGCCACTGTTTGTCTGTTTCATTTCCGGATCTTGCGTCATGTTTCCGATGAGCTGAGCTCTGTTTAAGTCCATAAAAATTGGGTAAACAAAATATTCTTAAACCCAGAGTAAAACCTTTGAAAAAAAAATCAACAGTGAAAAGTACGATTGTGTTGAAGAAGTATGACAACAGGAACCTTTACGCCGCATCCGACGGTGGCAACCCCTGACTTGCCTGCATCTTTAAAATCTCCTCTGGATTCGTTGTGACAATCATCCTCTCTGTATATGAGGCGATCACCTGGATGGCAACATGCTTGTTTCCTGCGAAAAATAACCCTTGTCCCACTCCACTATTCAAAAGCATGTACTTCTCACCCTCAGTTAAATTAAACACTTTCGCAAGTGGCTCCACCGCGGCAGGGGATTGTTTCAGCAATATCTGCATCGCCGAGTTGGTCACAATCGGTTTCCCATATGGAGATTTCATAAAGTCTTCAACGTCTTGAGTAATCGTCGTCACACCCAAATAATATTTTCGAGCTCTCTTTGCTAATCCAAAAAGAAATCTCGCCGAGTCTTCATTTTGCATCATGATCCAGGCCTCGTCTACAACGAGTAGTCGTTTTTTGAGTTTAGATCGTACCATGGTCCATATATAGTTGACGATAATGTACATGGCTATCGGGCGAAGCCCCTCCTCAAGATCTCGGATATTAAACACCACGAGATTGTTATTGAGATCAATATTTGTCGGTTTATTAAAAAGTCCCGCAAATGTACCGGTAGTGTATTTTTCCAATCTTTGTGCGACATTTTCTCCCCCGGTCATATTTTTCAAGACATTCACAAAGTCTTCCATCGTCGGAACTTCTTTTTCAAAAGGTTTTTCTGTTTCGAATGTAATTCCTTTCAGACTGTATGTGTCTATAAGCGCTCGATCTATTACTGCTTCTTCACCGGCAGTCATAGAACCTAGCATCAGTTTAACCATTCCCGTAAGCGTTATGATAGCACTTCTTATCGTGTCCGCTGGATGATCCACGTCCGTTTCAGGCGACTGTGGTAAGTCAAATGGATTGATTCGTTCTTCGGAATTCAGAGACACGTTGAGGTACGTTCCGCCCACAGTTGAACAAAGGTTTTGGTATTCATTCTCTGGATCGATTATGATCACTTCCGTACCGAGCATGAGACTTCGCAAAATTTCAAGCTTGATGGTAAACGATTTACCCGCTCCGGATGTCGCAAAGATCACACTGTTCGCATTTGGTAATTTGAATCGGTCAAAGATAATCAAACTGTCGTTGTGCCTATTGATGCCGTACAAAATTCCTTCATTGGAAGTGAGATCCGAACTTGTAAACGGAAAGCTGGATGAGAGGGGAGATGTATTCATATTTCGAGTCACATAGAGTTCATCTTGCCCAAACGGAAGGGTAGATGTCCATGCATGCTCCATTTGCATTCGGGCAGGTTTGGACATCACGAGCCGTCCTCCAAAAATACTTTGTACTTGCTTTGCTATGCTCTGTAATTTTTTCTCTTCATCTGCGTATACTGAATAGTAGAGTGCGAATTCAAAGAACTTTTCTGAACCCCGTTGAAGAGCATCTCGGAGTTCTTCCGCATCTTGGTATGCAGCCTCTAGTGCCGGGTCTCGCGTGATTCCTTTGTCTTGATTCATATGAATCTGCGCAGATAACTGCGTCACTTTATTTCTCAAAAATTTCATAATTTTGCTCGAATCAACCGGATAGACGAACATGGAAATATCCATGGTCGCGTCGATGTTGATGATGGGGGAGAGCCAGTTGGATTCAATAAACCGCGGGTAATTATAAACGAAATAACTCTGTGCAAACATACCGGAGACTTTCAGGTGGTCAAAAGTGATCTCCATACTATCTGGTGCTATGATGTGCTTGATTGAAGAAATACCGGCCTGATATTTTGTGGAGGCCTCTCGGAGAGCAATGCGCTCTTCGGTAGTGAGTTTTGCGTTGGGGTCGGTTGAGGGAGGAGTTGTTGTCTCTGCCGAGGGTGGTATTGATGCAGTAGTCTCCGTCTTCTTTCCTTCTTCTTTTTTTGGAGCAGGTTTCGTTGGTCCTAAATTCAAAGCTTCCAAAATCCCACTAAAAAAAGATTTCTTTTCTACTGCTTTGGGAGCAGGTGCTGGGGCTATTGGTGTGGCTGGTTTAGTAGTATCAACCGGTGCTATATTTTGAGGGGTAGTTGGATCCATTGAGGGTAAGTGTACGTTATTAGCTTCATTACAATTTTAGCACATTGTACTTAGTTTGACTTTGAAGTAACCTTTTCTGAAAGCCATAATATGATATGAAGTTATAAAAGTTTGTAATGTGTTTGCTGGATTATTTAATTTGCTATTGCATTTTTTTAAAAGTATGTCATAAAGCGTATAAGAAAAATTTATGACTTCTACTTTTTACATTGGTTTTTTCCTTTTTATTTTTCCCAATGTAGAGAAGCAGTGAGTCAGATGCGTTGGTAACCATGGGTACTCCAGTACCATTAATCACCTAAACACCCTAGTATTGGCCAATACTAGGGTGTTTATCCTTCTCATTTTTTTTCTTGCTCATATCCATGCCCTCACATATATTGCTTGAGTTCATGGTGCCTTGGCCGAGTGGTTAGGCAGAGGTCTGCAAAACCTCGTACAGCAGTTCAATTCTGCTAGGCACCTCCAGAAATAATGAAAAAACCCCCGAAGGGGTAGGGTGAGATTAAAAATGAATGATGATTTTTTATTTTAGTAG
>CAYGEY010000012.1:0-28116 GCA_964349065.1 uncultured Candidatus Peribacteria bacterium
AGTAAGAATACAGCAAAACCTTTCACCACGTCTGATCCAATAAAGAATAATATAAACGCAGTAATGAGAGATGATACCTGTGAATCACGAATTGCCGGCCATGCTCTCTCAATAGATTTTTCTACTGAAAGCATAATTTTTGAATTCTCTTTTCTCTCTTCTTTAAATCTTTCAAAAATAAGGACATTTCCGTCAACCGCCATACCAATAGAAAGCACCATAGCGGCAAATGCAGATAGGGTAAGATTGAAGCCCGGCAATACCTTTACTGCCGCATAAAATAAAAGCGCATAAACAACCAAAGATAAAATCGCGAGCAATCCAGAGAGTCTATAAAATGCCAGCATGAAGAGTGATAACACTACAAATCCAATAATTCCCGCTGTTATACTTTTAGCTAACGCATCTTGACCAAGCTCAGGACCTACCACCTGCTCTCCAACGAGACTAATCGGTGCTGGAATCGCCCCGGTATTCAATTCTCTTTCTAAACTTTTAGCATCTTTAATAGTAAAATTCCCTTGGATAATTGCACTTCCTCCTGATATCTTTGCATTCACAGTAGGTTCAGATACTTTCTCACCTCCAACAAAGATAGCTATTTGCTTGCCTATATATTTCTCGGTTAATTTCTCAAACAATTTCCCACCCTCATCAGTAAATTTGATAGCTACCACAGGAGTAATTTTACCTTGATCAAAGGATACATCTGCTCGTTGGAAATATTCACCAGTTAACTGCTTCCCATCAAACTCAGCAGGAATCCATGGATCAATTTTAGTTGAATACAATAGATAGTTATATGTATACTTTTTCTCTTCACGGAGTTTTGTCATTGCAAGAGTAGCTTTCTTTTGAGCATCTTCTTTACCCAGTGTTGCACTTTTACAAAGATCTCCTTCTGCACCTTTATAACATACCACTGTATATTCTAGATTTCCCCAAGTCTCATTTTCCGGCTTCTTATCAGTTAATTTGATAATATGGTAACCGAATTGAGATTTCACAACATCTGATATTTGACCAGGTTCCATTTTAAAAGCTGCATCCTCAAACTCTTTTACCATCTGACCTTTACCGAAGAAACCAAGATCACCACCATTCTGTTTCGCACTTGGGTCCTCAGAATATTTTTTTGCAAGTTCATCAAATTTTTTCGGATCTTTTTTTAGTTGTTCCAGCATATCTTTTGCAGCTGCCTCAGCCTTGGTATTTTTATTCAAAGCATTTTTTACTGTGGCATTACCAGCTTCAATTTGCTTTTTTTCATCAGCTGTTGCATTTGCAGGAACTTCTTTTATTTCACCAGGAGTCTCTGTTGCCAATAAAATATGAGATGCTTTCACTAATGCTGACCCTGAGGCATATTTCTCTTTTAATGAAAAAACATAATACCCTGAGGGCGTTTCTATTACATCTGAAACTTCTCCAATAGAAAGATCAGTCAAGGATTTTTTAATGTATTCTTGTTTACTCGGATCACTTCCAGGCTTTACAAGACCTGTCTCAAAACTCTTATCACTACTAAATTCCCTAGACACGTCCTTCATTTTTGGTGCATCCACAGGGAACTTCCGGAGTTCTGTAGTAATATCAGTAATTTGTGTAATAATATACCCTGTTGTAGGTTCTGTAGAGGCTCCCTTCTGAACAGTAAGAGTTGTTTCAATCGGATCTAACAATTTATCACCTTTTTTCAAAGTGACCATTTTTTCTTTCAATGGCCCAGCCATGTCACTCGCGAACTCAGATCTTGTCCCAGAAAAAATATCATCAGGTTTTGCTTTTGCAATTGTAGCCGCTTGTTCAAGAAAGTTTGGAACTGTTTTTAAAATTTTTGCCCCATCCTTAGCACTTGCCTCAATCTGTGATTTCTCTGCAGTATCGCCTTCCGGTCTAGGAGCTTTAAATGCCAACTGAATTGTTTTTCCAATGACTCGTTTTGCCTCAGCTACATCAGAAACGCCAGCAATCGTCACAAAAATATGCTGCTCATTACCTACTTGAGATGCAACTATATTCGGCTCAGAAACACCAAGCGCATTCACTCGTCTCTCTAATACTTTTCGTATTCCATCTAATACTGTAGCAGTTCTATCTGAAGGAACTTTTGACATATCAACAGCAAAATCAAGTCCTACACCTCCAGCAAGGTCAAGTCCTTTGGAGATTTCTTTCGTTGTCATAAATGACAAAAAAGGTGGAGTATATGGCGCCAAAAAAGTCTTCATTGAAGATGGAATACTGATGATTCCAGCAATAAAAGTAATGATTATAACAAAAATGAATTTCGATCGGATGTTCATTTGCGCTAAGATATACAAATAAAATACTAGCGACAACATTCTAGTTCCAAGCCTGCTTAAGTCAAAAGAAATTATTTAAAGAGGCCCAAAGTCCACTTTACTAAAAGTACGAAAGCATACAAAAAGCTATTTGTCACATATTCAAAAGTGCCGCATGTTCTCAGTACTTTCCCACCGAACTTTGATTTAAATTGAGTAACACCATACAAAGGATCTTTCGTATTTTCAAAATCATTTGCAACACCAAGAAAATCATAGGAAGTACATGTTGTATGTTCTTTTGCATAACAAATTGCTGACCATTGAAGCGCATAAGGAGCCATAACATTTCTATGAGAATTTGAAGAAGCACCATAATAATAATAGAATATTCTGTCGTCATGATAAAAAATCCCACCACTGATAACCTCCCCTTCAAATTCAGCTAAGAGTAATAACCCATTTTTTGAAGATTGTTTTAAAAAGTTATCTAAATATTTTTTTGAGTGTGAATGAAACCCATCTCGAATTGTTGTCTCATGTATAATATGATCATATGCATCTAGTGGCTCACGCAATTTTAAATCACCAAATATTTTTTTATACTGTTTTCCATCCCAAACAAAACCCGAAACTTTTACATCCTTCTTTGCACTTAATTTAATATTATATCGACCCTTCTCCTTCATTTGAGCCAAAAGCTCAGCCTCTGATAAAGTGAGATCAAGCACAAGCGTACTGTCAGGATGGACACTTTTATGTGCCTTTCTCAGACGCCCATGAGGAGTTATTATACCTTCCTCCATCAAAGGATCTAAACGAATCCACACACAGTCTTTAGTGAGCCTGTCTCTTCCAAGCTTCAAAAAAATATCAACTAATTGACTATATTCTTTTGTATACTTTCTGTGTACAATTGGTCCTCTTGATAAATACATCCAATAGTATTTTCCTTTCAAAGGATACATGTACCCTATCGATGCCATTATTATCTCATCATTCTTCAAAAGACAAAGAAATCTAGCTCTTCCCTTACCAATAGCACTTGAAATTATTTTATCCCAAACTTCTGATTGATACATCGAATTATACCTCTCATCCACATGCGTAAGAAATTTTTCCAACATTTCCCAAATTTCTTTCTCACCTGAATATACCTTGAAACTATACATTGTCCTTATGCATATAAAGTAAATGCTTCCCCAACCTCTTTCCCCTTATCCATAGCCAGATTTGCTAGTTCATCCGCTGCTGTATTTTCCTCACGATACACATGTTCAACAACATAAGAAAATCCTTCAAGCATACCCATAATCCCATACGCGATTTCTTTAAGTTTCGCATCCTTGATTTTATACTTTCCATTCAATTGTTTACACACCAATTCGCTATCAACATATATATGGAGAGTCTTAAAACCCATAACCAAAGCTTTTTCAACTCCTTTATATACAGCTATATATTCAGCCTGATTATTTGTTCTCACGCCTAAAAAAATCCCCTGCTTCCAAAGAACATTATTAGTTTCTGCATCTTCCATAACCATACCTGCACCAGCAGGACCGGGATTCCCCCTTGCCCCTCCATCACATCGGAGAATTAGATCTTTTTTTGTCATGAAAGTTTTCTTGAATAAATGAAGTTCCAAGTTATACTGTGCCGGTAATCATTTCATTAATGTTCCTCACAAGTGTATGACTGACAAACCGAAAAATCAAGCAAAACAAAAAGAGGAGGCGAAAATCTTTGACTCATCTCTGGAGCAAGAGATTCATGCACTTTCAGAAGAGTCGTTGAGGAAAAAGGTAACAAACTTTTTTGATACAAAAGAAATATCGCATACACAAAATTCAAATATCATTACGAAGAAAATAGTACCATATATTTTAGCTGCTCTTTTTCTTATATATTTTTTCTTTCATCCATTTTTTGCATTTATTAACCCTATAAGTTTTGTAAAAACTTATGTGGAAAGACAAAACCTTATATATAAGCTGGAAAATGAAGAACGATTTCAAATTGAACAAAGCTATACTCTTGCAAAAGAATATGCAAATCTTGAAAAAAACCAGACATCAAGTGGAAACACAATGCTTGAAGGCATCGCCTCTGTCCGAGCGAATCATATAAAACTCTATTCTGTTCTGAAGGCAATAGACGATATTACGCGCTCTGTCATAGCAGAGAATGACATAATCCAACGCATCTCACTTGGACCAATTATGTTTCAAAAAGATTCCCTACAATTGGAATTCTCGGGTATCAAATTTTTTGCTCACATACAAAAAGAAGGAAGTCCCACTTCTGCTCTATTGGTCGCCGCCAGATTTATAGAAAAATTGAAGGAAAGCACAATGTTTGACAATGTCACAACAGGAGATTTTGCCCTAAAAACAGAATTAACACCAGCTGGAAAATCAGAAAGTTTTATACCGGTTAAAGTAACACTTGTTATAAAACCCGATTTCATTAGTAAGACATCTATTTTAGATATCAAAAAAACCCTAACAGGATCAGTGCTACCAGTAACTCCTCTTAAATAATATGAAAATCCCATCATACACTTTATATATCGTTGTAATTATCCTAATTCTTGATGGTTTTACCGGTATAATCTTTCCAAGTAGTGACTGCACAAACAGTAACCATTGCGGAATATTTGTTTCTGCAACAAAATCATTCTCAGCAAGCGGATCAATACTACTACCGGAAACAGCTGATATCGTTCGTGAAGAGCTAGATTTCACTCAACAAAAATTCCATGACGACCCAGTACTCACTATAAGTAGTACGAAATTCTTAAGTGATGCGGGGCTCAATATAGTAAACATAGCAGCAAATGCAAAATCAAGAATAACAGAAATGAATATTCATACAAAAGATGAAAAAATGATTCGACAAGCTGTTATTACAGAAATTGCTACAGAATACAGTAAATGGCTACAGAAGAGAGTAGATATGGTAACAAAAAATCTCCTCGAGAGTGGTATAAAGATTTTTCCAAAGGATCCAGACATTTTTCAAGTGCTAACATTTATTGATAGTATGAAAAATAGATACAGCGCCGGTAATGATTTGTTTACCGTCGAAAATGTCATACCAGGAGAAGTAAAGACCGAGGAAAAGTATGATATTCTACCTATATCATTTAGTATTGATACATCTTACGGGACACTACTCAAATTTTTAGAAGATATGGATTATATAGGAGATCTGATATTACAAAAAACATTCGATAAAATCACTCCACTTTTTGATATTGTTTCAATCAAAATACTTCCCAAAGATGAAACAGTACGAACTGATGATGTAAAAGCTGATGTAACGACAATTTTTTATTTCCAAAAAATAGATTCTTCAGAAGTAACAAAAGCAAAAAATGAATACGAAAGCATTGAATCAGAAGTAATGGAAAAATTAAACAAATCACCTGAGAAAAAAACAGCTGAGTTGGAAGCTTTATTAACAAGGATTGATAAAGAGAAGGAAGCTGTGGTACAATTAGACCAGAAAAATACGAGAGAGTTAGTGAAAAAATATCAAAATCTCAAAGCTCTCTGGGAAGAAATAAAAAGTAAGATTTAAATAGTAATAAAACTACCACATGTTGAAAGAAAGAATAGTTAGGGGGATGTATATGGACATACAACCTACACCGGAAACTACAGAAATACCCGTAAAAACAAAGAAAGAAGCTCTAAAGCCAGCTGACCAACTTCAGAATGATTTGAACGTCATGCAATCTGGAAAAGTGCTTGAGGGTATTAACTCAATTATGAAAAATGCAATTGATAATCAGGAATTTAAAAATTTACTTACAAAGGATAAAATAAATGAAGTAAAAAATGCCGCCTTAGATGCATTAAAAACCAAATCGATTCCACTTCTTTCTGAGTTGCCCATGAAGGCTGTACAGGATGCACTTTTGCAACTCAATACAATGGTGGCCTTTACTGCTCCACCTCAAAGTGCAACCGGAGACAATACAACACAGGTTGCTATGAATAAACTACCCTTTACCGCTCCACCAGTAGGAAAAAGTGGAGGAAAACCTGGCTCCAATTTCACAGCACCACCAGTAGGATAAATACTTAACCCACTCCCATGGCATACGACCCGGTCGCAGACCTACAAAATTTTATGAGTATTCTCCAAACTCCCTCACCTAATATCTCCGTGCAAACCCTCACTGAGCGAGGAATTTCAGCTCGTGTTCCCCGCTCTCTCGCCGACCTGCTGGATAGAGGAAACAATGAAAAACTTTTCCAAATCAGCGAAGCGAAAGATCTTGATTCCCTAGAAACACTTCTCGAGGCACAAGCCCAAGATAGAACCCAATTTCAAAATCTTCCTACAACACTTATCTAAAAGTTTGCGTATTCCCGAACTTTCTCTAATATACCAGCCATATGTATATTTTCATAAACTATGAGCTTAAAAGTTGGTATCGTCGGTCTGCCCAACGTGGGAAAATCAACACTGTTTAATGCGCTCACTCTCTCACGAGGTGCCGAGGCAGCTAATTACCCGTTTTGTACAATCGAACCAAATGTCGGAATTGTTGAGGTTCGAGACGAAAGACTGGAAAAACTTCGAGAAACAGTTCATGGTGAAAAAGTTGTCCCGGCAACTGTGGAATTCGTTGATATCGCAGGCCTAGTACGAGGTGCAGCAAGTGGCGAAGGTCTTGGTAATAAATTTCTCTCACATATCCGCGAATGCGATGCAATCCTGGAAGTTGTCCGTGTTTTCGATGAATCCCAAGTTACTCATGTCGAGAATTCTCTCGATCCAAAACGCGATATTGAGATTATTCATGCTGAACTTATTTTGGCTGATTTAGATACAGTTACCCGAGCAATCGGACAATTTGAAAAGAAAGCAAGTACAGGTGATAAAGACGCAAAACTTGCTTTTGGTGCATTAAAAAAGATTGAAACCCTTCTTCTCGAAGGGAAACTTGCCAACATGGCAAACCTAGAGCTGGACGAAGAAGAAATCATTCAAAAATATTTTCTCCTGACAAAAAAACCATTCATATATGCGGTCAATGTTTCAGAACACATGCTTGCCGGTGGATCAGTAGGTCTCAAGGAACGACTTGGCCTCCCAGCATCAGCTCCTATTCTTCCTGTATCAGCAAAACTTGAAGAAGAACTGATGGATCTCACAGCTGAAGAAAAATGTATGTTCTTAGACGATTTAGGGCTCAAAGAAACAGGTTTAGATGCCCTCATTAAAGTCGCTTTCACAGCACTGGGACTAATGTACTACTTCACAGCCGGAGAAAAAGAAGTCCGCGCCTGGACCATTCGCAAAGGTTACACTGCTCCTAAAGCTGCCGGAGAAATCCACACAGACTTTGAAAAGGGATTCATCAAAGCAGATGTTGTGAACTGGAGTGATCTGGTGAACAGCGGAGGTTGGGCAAAAGCTAGAGAAAACGGAAAAGTTCGATTAGAGGGGAAAGAGTACATTGTACAAGATGGAGATGTGATGGTATTTAAATTCAATGTCTAGGGTAAATCCTTATAAAACTTTCCCGAGATTTTCTTTTTCTAAAACAATCTGTTCCTCTTCTATCTTCATAACAAGCGGAAGTATTTCAAGTTCTAATCTAGTCTGATCAGTTATCTTTTTCATGACAAATTTATTCTGTCCTTCAGTCACAACCAAATGTTCTCCAAAATATACACTCAACCTCTTTGAGAAATCCGGAATAATAGGATACAACAATGTTGGCAAATTATAAACAACTTGCAACACAGAATACACCACCTTCTTCGCTCCAGCTTCATCCTCTTTGAATAATTTCCAAAATTCATGTTTAGTTAAATATTCATTACAAAATTCACAAAGCTCCACAACAGCAAGTAATGCCTCCCGTACTTTAGAATGACGATAACTTTTCTCCACTTTTACAAATGTCTCTTCCAATTTTTTCAAAACATCCTCATCCAACTCCTGATCTCCAGACACCGCCTCACCAAAATTCTTCACAGTAAATGTCAGGACTCTGTGCACCAAATTCCCTATCTTTGCCATGAACACTCCATTGGTCACATTCATAAAATCATCCCACCGAAACGATGTTTGATCGTTACCAACCATAATATATGCTAAATAAAACCGGATACTATCCAATGAATACGTGACTAGCATATGCTCCACATCCACGATCCAGTTGCGACTTTTAGAAATCTTCTGTCCTTCAAGCATAAGAAATTTATTCACGAATACCTCAGTTGGAAGTGTATAATTATGTGCAGTTCCCAGTAGTTGAGACGGCCAATTAATAGTGTGAAAAACAAGATTATCTTCACCAACAAAGTACACACTTTCAGATGTATTTCCTTCAAAAAAATCTTCCCAATTTTGATCATGCAATTTTGCCCATTCCTTACATGCAGAAAGATATCCAATCACTGCCTCAAACCACACATAAAAAACTTTATTTTCAATTCCGGAAATATGCATATCAGTTGATATTTTATCAACTGGAATTGAAACTCCATAACTCATATCTCGCGTGATAGCGCGGCTTCTTAAACCGTCCTTCAACCATCCTCTCGTTTCAGAGAGTATCCACTCTGGCCAAGTGCCATCTTTTGTTAATAACCAATCTCCAAGTTTTCCCTCAAGTTTCCCAAGTTCTAAAACATAATTTTCTGTTTCTCTCACCACAAGACTATCTCCAGTCGTCTTTGATTTCGGATTTTTCAATTCCAGACTATCAATCAGCTTTCCGCAATTATCACACTGGTCCCCTCTTGCAGAATCAAAACCGCAAAATGGACAAGTTCCTTCCACATATCTGTCCTGCATAAATTTTTGTTCCTGTTCACTAAAAAGCTGTTTTGACACTTCTCTTCCTATGTATCCATTTTTCAAAAGGGTTAAAAACATTTCATGAACAGTCTCTGTATGATTTGCTGTAGCTGTTGTTGTAAAAAGCGAATATTCAATATGAAGATCCTGAAGCAACTGTGAATTGAGTGCATGATATTGCTCTGCATGGTACTCCGGAGCCACTCCTGCCTTCTCAGCCGCAAGTGTGATCGGGGTCCCATGCATATCACTCCCGGAAACCATAACCACTCTATCGCCGCAAAGTTTACGAAATCTCGCATAAATATCCGCAGGATAATGAGATCCATAGAGGTTTCCGATGTGAAATGGTGCGTATGAATACGGCCAAGCAACACCTATGTATACGTTTTTCATGAGTTTATTAGAATAATTCCACGCAATTGTATGGATTTTTGATGTTGTTGTGAAGAGGGAGATGATAATGTACTTCCCCATACAATAATTTTTTATTTATGCATGTGGGTTTAATCTAAACATTTGCCTGTTATTAGTAAATGTTTTATATTTGTGTCAAATATTAAAAGTCTAAAGAAAGAATGGTAACTTATGAAGAAATTAAATCTTCCCCTTTTGTCGATTGTAATCTCCATGTTTTTTTCAAACGGTTGTGCGGCCCTCGTAGGCTATGATCCAGAAAAAAATACTGAGGCCTACCCTCAGATCAATGCAGACATGCACGACCAGGCAATGGCCTACTTATGTGCAAAACCGATCTATGGGCCGGGTAGAGATCTTCTCTGCCAGCCACAAATCGTTTTTACCATGGGGCTTCGGCACAGGTTAACCGTTAATGATGCAGACTCTGTCAAAGTCAACGGATTCTACTTTGATGAACAAGTGATCAAAAGAAAACTGTATATTCTTTGGAAACAAAAACCAAAAATCTACGATCAATTGATTCGGGACATCATTGCCACCAATTCAACCAGCCTTGTGGATTTCTACGTGAATCGACATTACACGGGGATTACAGATCAAAACCCTGAAGGCACGGCACAGATCATTGGAACAACTGCCACGCAGGATACCAACACCGAACTACGGGCTTTACTAAAACAAAACCCAATTCCAAAGGCCCAACCTGGATACGGCTACACCTACGGAAACGGAAATTTCTAACCGATGTGCCTCTTCCTCCCCCGCCCTCCAACCTAGCAAATTGGACGGGCTTTTTTTTATCCCTAAAAACTCACCCTCTTCGACAAAGCATTCGTGAGAGTCAATTCATCCGCATAATCAATATTCGACCCCACAGGCATACCTTTCGCAAGTCTCGTCACCGTCAGATCCTCTCTCAAAGGAATATTTTTCTTAATATACATCGCCGTCGCCTCCCCCTCCATCGTCGGATTCGTTGCTAAAATGAGCTCTTTAACATCCTCAGCTCCAAGCCTCTCAAAAAGTGGCATCATCGTCAAATCCGCCACTCCAATCCCATCCACCGGAGACAAAATCCCATGAAGCACATGATACAGACCTTTATAATACATCGCCTGCTCAAGCGCAAATACATCAATAAAATCCGCAACTACACAAATCATACTCTGATCCCTCGAAGTGTCGGAACAAATCGTACACATCTCACTCTCCTTCTCCATAATATGAAAACACTTCGGACAAAATGCGACATCCGTCTTGAGATGCGCAACACTTTCAGAAAACGTCAGCACATCTCTCTCACCCATTTTAAGCATGTATTTCACCAATCTCTGCGCGGTCTTTCTCCCTATCCCGGGCAACTTCGAAAAAGAATTTATCGCGTCTTCAACTGCTTTTGGAAATGCTGTCATATCATTGTTGTAAAAGTAGTACAACTTTACAGAAAAAATGAAATTTGTGCAATTTGTTTGAAAAGGTCAATTCACCCTAGGATCGACTTTTGTCGCAACGAACGTGAGACAAGGAGAGCCGGATGTATTGTCCTTTTCAAACAATCCATATTCTCAAAGAGAAGTTTGCTCATATATTTTCTGATCCAAAGTATATAATGCAGTTTCCTTTCCATTCAAGGCATCAAACATCATTTCAACTCTCGGCGTTGCCGAACCATACACTACTTTTAATTCAGGATAAATATCACTCATCATATCAAGCACACGATGCACATAATACCTTGGATGTTGCTCGTTTTTATATGTCCACTCATGCTCTTCATCCACAACCACCAATCCAATATTTTGTATCGGAGCAAAGAGAGCGCTTCTTGACCCAATAACAATATCCACTTCTCCATTTCTCACCCGCATCCATTCCTGACATTTTTCACCATCTGAAAGTTTGGAATGAAACACCGCAATACGATCGCCAAACACATTCATAAAATATCCTAACAGTTGTGGCGTCAAAGCAATCTCAGGTACTAAAATAAGCGAAGTTTTACCCTTCTTTTTCATATCCGTGGCCAAATGAGCATAGATTTCAGTTTTCCCCGCTCCCGTTACAGCATGAATAAGCGACATCCTTTTTTCACTGCTTAAAATACTATCAACTATCCCTTTCTGTTCCCCTGTTAATTTCTTCAATCCTCCGGCAGATTCAACATTTTTCGGTAATAGTACTTGTACTTTTTTCTGTTTATACGTCCCCAACCAAATTTTTTCAGGAATACCTAACTTTACAACTTTTTGAAACGGCGATAAATAATACTTTGCAATCTGCAATAATAGTTTCACTCTATCTTCTCCCACAAGTTTTCCAAACGGATGTTCAATCTTCCTCTGAATCATATGTGCCTTATATTCTCCGAAAAATGTTTCAGAGATTGACATCACCAATCCGCAATATGGCTTTCCTGTGACCTCTACCTCACACAAATCTCCGATTTCAAGCTTCATTTTCTCGGGCACTTCAAAAGTAAACCCCTCTCCGATCATCCCGATATCATACAGTCCTATTTGCGCGTACATAAAAAAAAACATGTGATGAATTTCAATCACATGTTGTATCATTCAAGCTTGTAAATCAAGAGGAGCTAACAACTATAAAGTCACAATAGAAGGATTCAAAAATGGTATAGTTCTAGGAGTCAAGGAAAGAGTGACGCAACTGTATGTTTTATACAGTGAGGAACGATAGACGTAGACGACGAAGAAATATGCTATTTTTCAAGCCTTCTACAGCCTAAACAACACTTCATTTAACTTCCCCATAGTATTCGGTCCTACTGTTCCTGCCCCAAGCTCCTCACCTCCCTGCACTACCTTCTGTTTCAATTGAAACTTTAACACAGCCTTTTCAGTTAAATCATCATATACTCCACTAATCTGCCCTGAATAAAATTTCTGATCTGTCAAAAGTTGCTGCAATCTCTTCACCTCCATACCCCGATCTCCTTTATACAATTTTTTCGTAAATCCCCAAGTCTCTACATGCATATCCCAAAGCTGTGCTATATAATCCCTCGTTTCAACCGTATATAAACCATCATGAGTACTTAGATTCCCCTGCAATTGTATTTGCATCAATGCCCTCTTTGTATTTTCCCCGAACACACCCGTAAATTCTCCATCAAAAAATCCGAGACTGCGAAGTTTCTTTTGCAAATAGCGGGTCTCCATTGTGCTCACCGGAATAGGTGTACTTCTTGGACCAAATGATGAAATACTTACATTATTTGTAGTACCGACATCACTTGCAAAAATAATCTTTCCCCCATCTGGCATTGGAATATTTTCAGTTGCAATTGCTGTAGACACAAATTGATTTGTGGTTGCCACTGGATTTGAAACACTTGAATTTGCTTCTTTTACACTTTTTGTAGATATTCTATTAGACACACTTACCGTCTCCACCTTTTTCACTGGAATAGGAACTTCAGCTCCCATGCTTCGAAATGCAGTAGACTCGATGGTATCCATTGATATACCCCTCTTCGTTATACTATCAACTAATAGTTTTCTAGTTTGTGATCCAAAATACCCTGCAGCATGTTCACTATCACTCTCTACTATATGATTATCCAATTGAAAAGATAGGACAGCAGAAATTGTATTCTGATCATAATCTCCGGTCATACCACCTTTATATACACCAAGTTTCAAAAGCGCTGCCTGAAGTACTCGAACATTTGGACCGTTACTTCCTCGCCCTAAGTCAGTAGGAAATGAGGCGGCTAAAGCACTCGTAACAATGGATTTCTCAATTTTTGAAGTATCCGCTTTTGCAATTTCAAGAGCAGTTGTCTCAGTTCTTGCGATAACCGGAGGTAAACCTGCATCAAAATTAAAACTATCTGCAACAGTAGTTGAAGTGAGAACCTCACCGGAAACCATTCTAACACCCCATCTCTGCGCTCTACGTAGGCCTTCTTCTCCATATCCCATCCAAACATCAATACGATCATATTCCTGTCCCTTTATTCCTTGATTAACAATCGCCCCCCCTCTATCGGCGATTGTTCCTATTCCAAGCCCTTCTAAATAAATTTTCGTTCCAAAATCATAATTCTTGGGACCAGCAAGCATCCCTACAAACACTCCACGACCTGAAGCACCGGTCTTTCCACCACCATTTAAAATAATATCCGCCTCATAACTCCCTTTAGCATAAATAGTCTGACCGGGAAGTGGAGAATAATACGCCGTTACCTTAAACATTCTCTTTCCGTATGTAACAGCAGCAAGTGAAGTCTCAATTGCTGAAACAAATATAGTTTGTAAAATAAATGCACTTAAGACTATTACTTTGAGAACTTTAGAAATCTTCATGTGGTGTATGATAAATAAAAGTTTATACACATCGTATTAGTATATCATACACACGGTTGAGTAGGTATTGACTTAATCTTATTACTATTGGGTTATACTTAAATTGAGACTTATGTCCAGTATTAAATATGACATAAATATTTATTATTGTACTTTAATAAAATTCCCTTTTCCTTGACTTCTCCCCAATAATTCATATTTTCAATAGGTAATAAATTAACTTCAACACGCCATGCTAGGATCATTAAAGAAAAGAAAGAGAGCGAAAACACATGGTTTTCTTATACGTATGCTCACAAAAGGCGGACGTTCTGTATTAAATAGGCGAAGAGCGCGAGGACGAAAGAAGCTTTCTGTTGTCAAATCTAAGTAAATCGCATGTTACCTAAATCAAGTAGAATTTCAAAAAGAGACTTTTCCTTTGTCTTTCGTAAGGCAGATGGAAGGGTCTTTTCTAAACATCTCACAATGATGTACAAAAAGAGCACATCATTTCAACTCGCTCCTGTATTCCCAAAAAAACTCAAACTATCATCAGTCACCATGCACTATGAGCGCAGAGTGTTGTATTCAATAATAAATACCCTCAGCCATGAAAAAAAAATAAATATAAAATTATTATCCGCCCATATACTTTGTATGCCCAATCCAAGCTACCTAAACCTCTCATACGAAGAAAAAAGAATTGAATTAGAAGATCTCCTAAAAAAAGTCACCTCTCTTTGCAGTACTGAAAAAAAGGATATACTTTCTCCTGATATTTCCGACTCAACTACATGATTTCGGTCAAAGATTTCACCATTATCCGCGACACAACTCACAACGTGCTTCTCATCATAAGCGCACTCTTTTTACTATCATCGCTAGCACTCCTATCTAAAGGTAGCATCTTTCCTACATCAACTGCCAAAACTCTGCATGGATTTTTGCTCATGCCTACTTTCTTTCTAGCACTTTTTGATGTTATCGCATCAATTGTACTGCGTATTTTACAGGGGAAACATACACCACCCGAAAGTGAAATCCCATCACAAATCCGCACTATCCTCTACACATTCATCATTCTTTCTATGCTCATAACCCTCCTATTTTATGCGATATAAATTACTTTCCATATTGATTTCATGCTTCCTTCTTACTGGATGCTTCGGCGGTACACCCACCGAATCAACATCCACTACAACAATTGATGATATCTCATTTTCAACTCCTGTCTTCTCTTCATGGGAAAAAATTGCAGATAGTGATCTACCTGTGACCATAATTGATCGATCATACTATGTGTACCAAAGTCCATTAGCACGTGACGGAATTTATTCAAAATACATTATTGTCTATGAGTCACTTCCTAAACCAACAACATCCATCGACTATGCAAAAAATAATATTTTGAACGCTCCAAAAGCCGCAACAGACTATGTCAAAATCAATGAGACAGAATTAGAAATCGGCAAACAAAAAACCCTCATTCATATCTATACCGCACGAAACTCGACACTTGCACCTGAACTTCTTTTTATACAAACACATGTTGTTTTTAATAATACAGAAGCCTATACACTGACATTTACAGTTGCACCATCTTCGAAAAATAATAAGAGTTTGATTGATACATATATTTCTCTTTTGAAAGGATTTAATTATAAAGCGAAAAAATAAAGCTCCGCTTGTATTTTCCTAAAAAACGCATACAGTTTGTGTGAATTTTCTTTTCACAATGTATGCCTAAAAAAGACTTCTGGTTCACGTTCCTCATGGCCTTTATCCTATCATGGCTTATTTTACAGTTACCATTTTTTCATTCTACCCCAAAAGAATCAATCAAAACTGTCAGTGGTGCTATATTGGTCGAAACAACAAAACCAGTCTTTAGCCATGGAGAAACAGTCATACTACAAATCAAAACACTCTCTGGAACAAGCCTCGCTGAATTTCCTTCAACTTTTCCGAAGCAACCATTTATTGTAAAAAAAGAAGGAAAGATCATTGAAGATACCACAACATACAAGTATACAGAACCAAAGATAGTTGCAACCGACAAACAAGCAGCAATAATAAGCTACGAACCTTGGAATGCAAAACTCTTCGCAGTCCCCGGTAAATACTCTATTGAAGTGCCCTACCAAAATTCAACATATATAACAGAGTTTGAAGTCGCAGGAGAAAACGCATTTTCATGGGTCTGGTCAACACTTTTTATCAAACCTATTTACAACCTTCTTGTATATTTTGCATTTCTTCTAGGTAACCAACTTATTTGGGGAATCATACTTATCACAGTTTTAGTACGACTCATTCTCCTTGTACCAAGCCAAAAAGCTATGGAATCACAACGTGCAATGCAACTGGTACAGCCAAAACTCAAAGAGATCCAAGAGAAATATAAAGGTGATCAAAAGAAAATCAGCATGGAAACTATGCGTATTATGAAGGAGCACAAAGTGAATCCACTTGGTGGGTGTCTCCCCATTCTCCTCCAAATACCAATACTCCTTGCTATTTATACAGTTGTTCAAAACGTCCTTTCATTATCATTCACTGTCAATTTGTATGATATTTTAGGAACAGTAAATATTCAAAATATCTCCTCCAATGTTCTCAATATATTTGACTTAGCAAAACCTGAGATGTTCGTTCTCCCACTCATCGTTGCAGGTCTACAATACTACCAAATTGACCTTTCCATGAAAAAAGTCAAAGGAATTGCAAAAGCGAAAAAGGATCCAAATATGCCTGATCCTGAAATGATGCAAAAATGGATGAAATTTGGACTTCCGGTTTTGATATGGTTTATGTCAATCACACTTCCGAGCGGTGTTTCGATATATTGGGCCGTATCTACTCTTTTCAGTATTGCACAACAGTATATAGTAAACAAGGAACCGATTATATTATAAAAGGACAAATATGAAGATGCAGGAACATGTGAAAAATCTGTTAGAAGATCTGCTAAGTAGCCTTGCTTTGGAAAAGTTTGAAGTAACAATTCAAGAACCGGCTGACGGTACTTTTCTGATACATATTGATTCAGAAGATTCTCCACTTCTTATCGGAAAGCACGGTAGTGGCATCGATGCCTTACAACAAATCATGTATCTTCTCCTTCGAAATACTATAGATGCAGAGATGTTGGTACCTCGCATCAGAATCGATATTGGAAATTATAAAGAAAACTACGAGAAAGATCTCCTTGAGATGATTGATAAGAAAATTGAAAAGGTACAGCTTGATGATATCAAAGAAACACTGCACCCTATGAATTCATATCACAGAAGGATAGTACATTTATATATTGCAGAAAAATATCCTGATATTCAATCAGAAAGTTTAGGTACTGAATCTATGAAGAAGATACTTATAAAAAAGAAGACAAATTAGTCTAATAGCCCTGATCTTTTCTTCATATATAGATATCCTCCAAACATTGCAAAAAGTACTACAAAGAACAACTCCGGACCAGTCTTCGGTGTTTTTGGTGGAGATTTTTTCTGGGCAGATTCGTCTGGGATAGTAGTTGTGCTATCCTCTAGAGTTAACAAGTCTCTATCAACAACAGTGGTCGTAACTGCAGAAATCAGAGGTGAACAACTAATTCCGATCTTTTTAAAATTTGATTCAAATGTCAGAAACACTCCATTCCCAACTATTTGAGAAAATTCAGTACAACTACTTGCCTTTATCCTCACCTTAAATTTCCATGTCTTCACAGGACTAGTTGGAGCTATAGAGGTTTCCATCGGAAAATCTATTTGTTTAGAAGCTTTGACACTAACTCCTGCAAGTGCATCTTCCGGAGAAAGATCAGCAATCTTAAATAATTCTTCTGAAAGAAATGTTGGCACAAAATTGGAAAGAGCTCCAGGACCTCTGTTTTGAAGTGACAATGTTACTTCTAACAAATCATTTGCCCTATTCTGAAGATCCATAGCATCCTTATTTTGTGTCAAATTTTTAACCTCAAGTGTTGTCACAAGTTCAGGTTTCGTTGAATCAATGGTGCCAAGAGCGTTGGTCACACTTACTGAACTTGTTGTCGTAACTGGAACAGAAGTTGTACTCGCAGAAGTATCATCAATAAAGCCCTGTGCTAAGGCATGAGAAATGGTAGGTAGCATGAGCAAAGACAAAACGATGATAATTCTGCGCATAAATTCACATGTGAGGTAGTTACTTACAGTATAGACAATTGCACCTCTTACACAAAATTATAAGCTACCACGCCCCGCGACTTTATAGTCTAGTATGTTTTTAAATAAGTTCCGGTTCCTTAGGAGGCGTAATCGGGTTCTTTATAGATCTATACAAAAAGTATGTAATAATTACAACTGTTGCTAATGGAGTCACATATTCAGGTAAATGTATACCGAAACTTTCGACAATCATAAAAATTCCTAAACAAAGTATGGAATACATAGCCCCATTTTTAAGATATGCATATTTTTTTATTCTTTCAATATTATGAATAGTCAGTTCTCGTACCACAAATGCGCCAATACCATTTCCTAATAAGATCAATGGAACAGATAACGTAAAGGCAAAGGCACCTAGCACACCATCAATAGAAAATGTTGCATCAATAACACAAAGATACAAAATTTTACTTACATCCGACATATGTTTGCCCATAAGCTTCTTTTCAGTTTCCTCTGCATTCTGTTTAAATCCATGTGTAATAAAAAAAGCCGTCATTCCGACAACCGCGGAAAACCCAATCAATGGGTTGACGGTATTTGCAAACCAAACAATACATGCAAGAAATACTGAAACACAGGCATAAAACCAAATTCCATATTGTGAAAAAAACTTTTCACCGGGAAGTCCAAAATGTTTTTCTTCTAAGAAAAGCCAATACAGAAATATACAAATCAAAAACACACCACCTCCCATAAACAGTATTGGAGCCGCATGATGTACAGCTTCAATAACGAGAGGATCTGAACTAAATGTTGCTGTAAGTGCACCTATTGGACCTAACTGCGGAAGAGCCGCCCAAACAATGAACCATGGCAACAACCCCCTCACGGCAAACACTGCAAAGAGCAAGCCCCATGTGAGAAACCATTTTTTTCCACGTGGACTCATGGTAGAAAGTACTTCAGCATTAATGACAGCATTATCTAAACTACTAACTACTTCAAAAAGACAAAGCCCGATAATTACCAGAATCATTGAAAACATATGAATTATTTATGAAGTAATACAAAAAAAATACCTCGTTTATTACGAGGCTTCTTTTGTCTAACCGAATCTGGCCAAATGTGCAAATGTCTTATTAGACTCTGCCATCTTATGAACATCTTCTTTCTTCTTTATGGCAGGTCCTGTATTTTCACTGCTTTCCATAAGTACCTGCGATAGCTTCTTAGGGAATGATCTCCCTTTGAGAGCACGAGTCGCACCAAGTATCCATCGGCAAGCAAGCGTAATTTGTCTTTTCGGCTTCACCTCAATAGGAACCTGATACACACCTTCTCCGATTCTTTTTGGACGAACTTCCATAGACGGAATACAATTTTCAATCGCCTGTTCAAAAACTTCTAATGGATTCTTCTTACCTGTTTTCTTGATCTCTTCCATAGTCTCATCAAAAAGTGCTCTAGCTAAACTCTTTTTTCCTCGCTCCATGATGTAGTTAATAAACTTCTCTTGGAGTGGAGTTGTATAGGAAAGCGTTCTTGATTTAAAAATTACTTCTGCCATAAAATTTATTAAATTAAACTGTTATTATTTCTTTTTAGCACCATATCGACTTCTACCCTGCTTACGATTTGCCACACCTTGCGTATCAAGTACACCTCGTACAATATGGTATCGTACACCCGGAAGGTCCTTCGCACGACCACCTCGGATCATAACCACACTGTGCTCTTGCAAATTGTGACCCTCACCTGGAATATATGCGATCACCTCAAGGCCGTTAGTCAAACGTACTTTCGCAACTTTTCGAAGCGCCGAATTTGGTTTCTTTGGAGTAGTTGTATACACTTTAATACATACACCTCTCTTCTGCGGACAACCTTTCGGCAAGTCTCGACTTCGAGATTTAAGAGTATTAAAAGTAGTTTGAAGAGCTCTAGACTTAGATTTCTTCACTTTGTCCTTTCTCGGCTTTCTAATCAGTTGTGAAATTGTAGGCACGGTTCCTAAATAGTAATATAAATATGATTTTGTACAGTAAGTGGCAGAATACTAGGTATTTAGTCAATGTTTGTCAACGCATTCTTCTTATAAAAATTCTCTCCTGTTGGAATGAGTTTACCTATAATAACATTTTCCTTTAATCCTCTGAGATAATCTACCTGTTTTGCAGTAGAAGCTTCAACTAATACTCGGATAGTCTCCTGGAATGATGCAGATGACAACCAACTATCGGTTTGCATCGCAACTTTTGTTAATCCGAAGAGTAATCTTGAATAAATAGCTTTCTTCTTCCCCTCCAACAATAATTTTTTATTCATTTTCTCAATTCGAACAAGATTGACTACCTCCCCAGGCAAAAATTCAGAATCTCCTGTATCCATCACTTGAACTTTTCCAAACATTTGTTTGACTACTACTTCAAGATGCTTATCACTGATAGACTGACCTTGTGACATATAGATAGACTGTACATCATTGATAATATACTCCTGAGTCGCGCCGACTCCTTTAAGATCCATACAAATATCAAGATCCAAATGTCCTTCTGTTAATTTATCACCTCTATCAATACGTTGTCCTTGCTTCACAATCAAAATCATATTGGAAGGAACACTATAAAGTTTCTTCGCATATTCTGTATGACGAACAATAATCATATCCTCACTTACTCTTTCAATCTTACCCCCTATGCGGGCCTTAATTGTATTTTTATCAACCTGTGAACGAGCAATAATTTGAGATTCCTTGATAATTTCACCTTCCTTCACAGCAGATTTAAAGTTACCGATTACATACTCATCAGTATACAGGGTGTCAGACTCGATTGACACATCAATAATACCCTTCTTTTGAGTCAAAGTAACAACTCCTGAAATTTCAGAAACCATAGCCGGTGTCTTTGGCGTACGTGCCTCAAAAAGCTCCTCAACTCGTGTAAGTCCCATCGTAATATCCGCACCTCCCGCAACTCCTCCTGAATGGAATGTACGCATTGTAAGCTGTGTTCCCGGCTCTCCAATACTCTGTGCAGCAATAACTCCTATTGCAATACCTACCTCCACCACTCTATTGTTACCAAGATCAAATCCATAACATTTCTGACAAACACCATCTTCACTTTCACATGTTGTGATAGATCTAATCTTCACATTATCAAAATCAGCACCTCCAAGTCGAGCCATAACCTCATTATCAACTGCAGTACCCTTTATAACAAGTACCTCTCCGGTTTTACTATCAATAACATCCTCCGCCAATATTCTACCGAAAATCTTAGAATTAAAATCTCCTGCAAATATTCCAACTCTAGTTTTCGTTATAATACGTGAATTTTCTGTACCGCAATCTTCTTCTTTTACTAACATAGACTGAACACTGTCCACCAATTTACGAGTTAGATAACCGGCATTGGCTGTTTTAAGCGCCACGTCTGCTTTTCCTTTTCGTCCTGAATGGGATGCAATAAAGAACTCCAAGATAGTAAATCCTTCAAGCAAACTTGATCGAATTGGAAGCTCGATAATTTTTCCTGTCGGACTAGCTACCGCACCTTTCATTCCCGCTAATTGTGTCAGGTTATCAATAGACCCTCGGGCTCCGGAATGGATCTGATACGCCAAATGATTGTATTCATTAAGATTCTCATCCATCACTTTTGTAATTTGCTTTTTAACGTCCATCCACACAGTCACCACATGCTGATATCTTTCTTTATCAGTCAAAAATCCTTTCCAAAACTGATTCGAAATAATACGTATCTTTTCTTCAGCTGCTAAAATAAACTGCTCTTTTTCTTCTGGGATAATCATATCTTTATATCCCATTGAAACTCCCGATATCGTCACATACTTAAATCCAACAGACTTCAGATAATCACAAACATATACCGTAATATCTTGTCCAAGCGTGTCGATACTATCAGAAACTAACTTACTCAAGGCTTTTTTACCCATCGGCATATTCATGAACGGAATTCCCTCAGGAAGACCTTCATTAAATATAAGTCGTCCAACAGTAGTATCCATCATCTCACCATTATGGCGCACAGATATTTCTTGTTGCAATCCAATAATACCAAGAGCATATGCTCGCTCTGCTTCTAGCATATCTGTAAACGTACTTTCATGTTTTTTGATTCTTGTATCCAACTTTGTCAGATAATAACAACCAAGAACCATATCCTGAGCCGGCGTTGTAACTGGGCTTCCAGAAGCCGGTTTCAACAAGTTTTGAGTAGAGGCAATAAGGTTTTTAGCCTCGGACTGTGCTTTCATCGAAAGTGGTAAATGGACAGCCATCTGATCCCCGTCAAAGTCAGCATTAAACGCAGTACACACAAGAGGGTGAAGACGAATCGCCTTTCCTTCAATAAGTACAGGTTGGAAAGCCTGAATACCAAGTCTGTGAAGAGTTGGTGCTCGATTGAGGAGTACATATCGGTCTTGAGTTACTTTCTCTAATATATCCCACACTTCTCTCTTTCCAGAAGTTATAACCCTCTCTGCATTCTTTAAATTATATGCAAGTCCCGCACGCATCAATTCTCCAATAACAAGTGGTTTAAATAACTTAAGCGCCATTTCTTTAGGCAAACCACATTGATTTAAAGTAAGTTCAGGTCCAACAACGATAACACTTCGTCCAGAGTAATCCACACGTTTTCCAAGGAGGTTCTGCCGAAATCGACCCTGTTTACCCTTTAGCATATCAGAAAGTGATCGAAGTTTCCTTCTTTCATTCACATTAAATGTTGTCTTCCCTTGACGTGCATCAGAATTCAAAAGAGCATCAACTGCTTCCTGAAGCATACGTTTCTCATTTCTACAAATAACTTCCGGAGCATTGATTTCCAAAAGTCTTTTCAATCGATTATTTCTATTAATTACTCTTCTATAAAGATCATTCAGATCTGATGCGGCAAAACGCCCACCATCAAGCTGTACCATCGGACGAAGATCCGGTGGAATAACAGGAAGTACAGTAAGCACCATCCATTCTGGACGAACAGCAGCCTTTAACAAATTTGAAGCAAGCTTCAATCTTTTAATAATTTTTCTTTGTTTCTGACCTGATGTTTTCTTCAGTTCATCCTTTCTTTCTTCTATAAATTTCTCTAAATCAATTTTTTCAATAATTTCTCGAATTCCCTCAGCACCAATACCAACATTAAATACATGTCCAAATTTCATGGCATTTTGTCTGAACTCAATCTCTGAGACAACCTGTCCCATATTAATATTTTTCAAATCCTCTTTTGTTCGCATGTAATCTTCTTTCAGACCATCGATCTTCGCAGCATACGTACTATCAAGTTCTTCCAAAAGAGCCTCGAGACCCTTTGCTTTTTCAGCTTTGAGTTTTGTCGCCTCATTTTGATGCTCCTGTTTCACAGTTGCAACGAGACCCTTATGATCTTCCTCAAGATCCAAAAGGGCTTTTTCTCGCTCGATTTCATCAACTTCTGTCACAATATACGCAGCAAAATAGACCACCTGCTCAATCTGTTTCACAGGTAAATTCAGGAGGAGACCTATTCTACTTGGTGTTGATCGTAAATACCAAATATGCGTTACAGGGACAGCAAGTTTAATATGTCCCATTCGCTCACGACGAACAATATTTCGAGTTACTTCAACACCACAACGCTCACAAACAACACCTTCATATCGAACTCTTTTATACTTTCCGCAATAACACTGATAATTCTTCGTTGGACCAAAGATTCTTTCACAAAAGAGTCCACCCATCTCAGCTCTTTGCGTTCGATAGTTAATCGTTTCAGGCTTGGTTACCTCACCATACGACCAACTAAATATATCATCCGGAGCAGCAACAGATACTGCAATTGCTTCAAAATCCTTAATCTTACTGTTTTTATTAACCTGTGGCATAAATTTACGAGTAATGTAAGTAAAAAGAACTACATTTCATCTTCTTCATTTTCATCAGAAGTCTCAGACTCTTCCTCATCATCAACTTCATTATCCGCATCATCCTCATCTTTATCATCCTTTGTATCATCAACTTCATCTTCTTCAGGGACATATCCGTCATCAAACTCAGCATCTTCCTCATCAGCAAATTCATCATCTGCCTTTGCCCGCTTTCTGCGCTCTTCCATAAACTCATCTAACTCAGGTGCATCCTTAAATGGTACTAAGTGATTAAGCTCAGAAAGCTCGTCCTGCGTTAGTAGATCAACTCGAAGCCCTAAACTTTGCAACTCCTTCACTAATACATTAAACGATGCAGGAATATTCGGATTCTTAATTGGTTCGCCTTTGACAATAGATTCGTATGCTTTTGCTCGACCAATCACATCATCTGATTTAATCGTTAACATTTCCTGGAGTGTGTATGAAGCACCATATGCCTCCAAAGCCCACACTTCCATTTCTCCAAACCTCTGACCTCCATGTTGTGCCTTACCTCCAAGTGGCTGTTGTGTCACGAGTGAGTACGGACCTACACTTCGTGCGTGGATCTTATCTTCAACCAAGTGATGGAGCTTCACCATATATGTCATTCCTACTACAGTTTTTTCTTTAAATGGCTCTCCAGTGTATCCGTCGTAGAGTTGTACTCGACCATCAGATGGGAGATCAGCCGCCTCCATGAACTTTTCTATCATTGCAGGCTTGATACCGTTAAGCGTTGGTGTAGCTACATTGATATTGAGTTTCTTCGCCGCCCATCCAAGATGGGTCTCGAGAAGTTGTCCGATATTCATACGAGCCAGTACACCAAGTGGAGAAAGAATAATATCAACCGGTGTTCCATCCTCAAGATACGGCATATTTTCCATCGGAACAATTCGGGCAATAATACCCTTATTTCCATGACGTCCCGCCATCTTGTCTCCTACCTCAATTTTTCTAGTCTGAGCAACAAAAACCTTAATCTGACGAAGTACCCCCGTAGGCAACTCATCGCCCGCTTCTCTTGTTAATATATGAACGCTCACAACTTTTCCACCTTCACCGGCAGGAAGCCTGAGTGAAGTATCCTTCACATCTTTAGCTTTTTCACCAAAGATCGCTTGAAGAAGTCTTTCCTCAGCGGTAATTTCAGTTTCTCCCTTCGGAGTAATCTTACCAACAAGAATATCACCTTCCTTGATGCTCGCACCAATTCGAACAATACCATCCTCATCTAAATCCTTGAGTTTTAATTCTCCAACATTTGGAATATCCCGTGTAATAATTTCAGGGCCAAGTTTTGTATCATGAACATCAAGAGAAAAACTCTCTATATGTATCGAACTAAACAAATCTTCTTCAAATACGCGTTTTGAAACAATGATCGCATCCTCATAGTTGTATCCAAACCATGACATATATGCAACCAAGAGATTCTTTCCAAGAGCTAGTTCACCATTATCAATAGACGCTCCATCTACTAACACATCTTCTTTCTTGATTTTCTGACCTCGCACAACTCTACATGTTTGATGTAGTACTGTGGATTGATTCGTGCGTGTATAGGTTTCCAATAAATAATTTTTCTTTTTTCCATTTTTATACATTACGCTGACATGCTGTGAATCGCTGGAAAGTACTTCCCCATCATCCTCAGCAACAATGGCATATCCCGAATTCCTTCCGATAATAGATTCTACACCGGTTCCCACAAGCGGCGCCTGAGATTGTAAAGGCGGAACAACTTGACGTTGCATGATTGTACCCATGGATGCACGGGTTGAGTCATCATGCTCCACAAATGGAATAATAGATGTTGCAAATGAAACAATCTGTTTCGGAGATACATCAATATGTGTAATATCATTTCTATGGATAAGACTTGGCTCTGTCTTATGACGCGCCGGAACTCGTTCAGATGTCATATTACCATATTCATCAAGCTCAGTATTCGCCTGAGCTATATAAAGTCTCTCTTCCTCCTCAGCATCGAAGTATTTTACTTCATCTGTTAGATATGCTCGAACATCGATTTCCTTTTCCTTAGATTCTTTTGCAAGTTTCTTCGCTACATCTTCGGTAATATAATCATCCTTTTTCACAATCATTGTTTTACCAGACTTTACATCCGATCTTGCAATTCGACCAATAGCCGCTTTTCCATCATTTTTAGAAAGCTGACTCACAATACGATATGGCGTTTCAATAAAACCATAAGGATTTACCTTTGCATATGTTGCCAAATGCACTACGAGACCGATATTCGGACCCTCCGGAGATGCAATCGGACATATCCTACCATAATGAGAATTATGCACATCTCGAACCTCAAAGCTCGCACGCTCTCGTGATAACCCTCCAGGGCCGAGGGCAGACACACGTCTCTTGTGTTCAAGCTCTGAAAGTGGATTGGTTTGATCCATAAACTGTGACAACTGAGAACTTGTAAAGAACTCTTTAAGTGCTGCAGTGATAGGCCGTGAGTTTACCAACTGAGTTGGCGTCACTGTTTCGATATCCATAACCGAAAGACGATCTCGGATAATTCTCTCAGCTCTTAACAATCCAATTCTAAACTTATTTTGTACTTGTTCTCCGACACTTCTCACTCGTCTGTTTGCCAAATGATCAATATCATCCGGATTGGCTAAACCAGCATTAATCTTTATTAAGTGTTTAATCACCATCACAAGATCATCCTGCATCAGGATCCTGAATTCCGGATCAAATGATACATTAAGACCAAATTTCTTATTAATCTTATATCTCGCAACTGTTCCCATGTCATACTTCTTGAAATCAAAAAACATGGATTGAATAAGAGATTTTGCATTCTCTGCTGTAGCGAGATCTCCCGGTCTTATTCTCTTATATATAGCCTGATACGCCTCACTTTCAGTTTTCGCAGGATCTTTTTCTATTGTCTTCATAATAAAATTATCTTCTGCTTCTAGCTGAAGATCCGCAAACATCTCCATTATCTCCTTATCTGATTTAAACCCAAACGCTCTCAATAAACTAGTAACAGGAAGTTTTCTTTTTCTATCAATTTTCACATACATAATACCCTTTTTATCTATCTCAAATTCAAGCCATGCTCCACGCTTTGGAATAATCTTTCCGACAAATCTCCCTGGAATCTGTGGATTAGCAGTAAAAAACACACCTTGTGATCGTACAATTTGATTAACAACAACTCGCTCAACACCATTGATAATAAAAGTACCCCTCTCTGTCATCACCGGAATACCACCTAGAAATATATCCTGCTCCTTAATTTCACCAGACTCTTTATTAAGCATTTGAACATGAACTTTTAATGAAGCCTCATAGTTGAGATTTTTTAATTTTACCTCCGTAATAGAATATCTCGGGGTTTCAAATTCATAATTCTTAAAGAAAATCTCAATTTTTTTTGTGGACACATCCGTGACGGGATTAATCTCATCAAATAATTCTTTGATACCCTCATGTAAGAACCAGTTATAACTCTCGGTCTGAACCTCAAGTAGATCCGGATGAGGGAAATCCATTGGCTCATTATTGAAAAAATAACGACCATCGACGACTTTTGTTGGTACAAAAGGGAGTTTACCCGGTACGTCGGCAGTAGCCTGCTTTTGCTCTTTTTTTGGCATAAAACGAAGGTTTAAGTTGCAAATAGAGGTCTGTCTGTACTAATTATCCACGCACAGTCTATAAAGATTATTAAATCTATTTACAAACGGTACAATTTTTCATAAGAATGATAACAAGTCAGAAACACAAAAAAGAACAGATAACCAGTACACAGGTGAAACCTCAAGAATACGAAGAAGATGTGTTTATGATCGCAACAATTATGAAATATCTATTTTCTGCAGAGTGACTAGGAAGAGTTTATTGGCTTTTTTATTCCTTGCAAGATAATTTTTACTTTTATGATATTTTCCCTCTTTTTTCAAGCCCTCCTCAGTATAATTGCGCTATACTTTATAAGTATTGTTATAGAATATTTTTCAGTATTTTTCCTAAAGACCAGCTCTGAAAAAAGAGATACGTTGACTGAGCCCTTTCGTCACATTTCTCTTTTTGGGTATATCTCAGGATTATTTTTTCAGTTGCCACATCTAAAATATATCCCACTTTCTAATATTATTCATCTTAAAAAGAAGCAACAAATACTACTACAAATTTTTCCACTTCTCATTTTATTCA
>CAYGEY010000012.1:28126-28480 GCA_964349065.1 uncultured Candidatus Peribacteria bacterium
ATTCATATTCTTTCTCATTACTCTTCTCTTTTACAAATATATCGGTCAATACATTTGGATTTCATTTCTTTGTTCCATACTTATTCATTTTCAACTTTCATTACTTATACTAGAATTTCTACCCCTGCCGGGAAGACGAATCTTTACAGCTCTGTGTACACAATTCTACTCAAATGCACTAACAAAATTTCCATTTATCAAAAAGCATTTTGGGATTCTCTTCTTTATTTTTTGTATTCTGGATATATTATTAAAAACCAATATTATTACATATATTCATTGGGTTATAGAAAGCATCATTACAGCTCTTTTTCTCATTACATAACATAATGATTATGGTTGTTTTATATGAAT
>CAYGEY010000013.1:0-5250 GCA_964349065.1 uncultured Candidatus Peribacteria bacterium
GTATATACTTATGTATACAAATGCAACTTTAATATTACAATGTTTAAATTAGTCCAATTTTTAGGGTACAGTTCAATGGTGCTCAGGAGAGGACTCTGTCACCTCACGCTGGGTTCACTTCGTCGACACAGTCTCCTTGTTCTCCTCAGCTGCGGCGACCCCCGTTACTTTACTTACTAGTGATCTATAACTTATCTCTTGTTTGCTACGCAAACATAACTTCCTACTTTCGAGTCCTCTCCTGTACTACATTCATAAAGAACTCTCAAATATTTTCATATTCGTATTTCAAATTTTTTTTGGTGCTCAGGAGAGGACTCGAACCTCCACACCTTTCGGTACCGGTTCCTAAGACCGGCGTGTATACCAATTCCACCACCTGAGCGAAATCCTGCTGATTGTAAAGAATGTTGCGCACAATTGCAAGAGAAGTAATATGTGCGTACATAAATAGCTTATGAATCCAAAGATTAATAGGGAAACTTGTATAGGATGCGGTATGTGCGCCTCGATTTATGAGGAGGTGTATGAAGTCGATGATGCAGAGGGAAAGGCCTCAGTGAAAGAAAATAGCGAGCATTTTTGTGACACGGTAAAAATACAAGAGAGCATCTTGGCATGTCCGACAACTTCAATTTCTTTAGAATAAAAAATATGGCACTTCTTAGAATAGTTTGCAAAGAATGTTCACACGAATTTTACCGTATCGCCGTGGCTTGTAATAGGGAAGGCGTGGATCTTTCTTGTCCGTCGTGTGAGTTTAAAGATAATCAGGTTTTTGTGGAGAAACCCAGAGACGGAAGTTCACCGTTTGCCGGGTGCAAGCACGTATAAAATTCTTCTATTTTTTCCCAAACAATCCTAAAGCTTTCTCTTTTACACCACCCCAAAGTTTTCCGAAGAATCCTTGCGGAGTTGGGATGTCCATAGGTATATATATCGGTTTCTTTATTTCAGGTTTTTTGACTGTGTAGGCTGAATTTTCCTGTACTTTAACCTTCTCGTTTGTGATATTGATCTGTTGCTGACGTTTTTCTTCGCTCAATTTCTTCTCTGCTATTTCCTGCGCATATTTTGCCCGATCAAGTATTACGAATCTTCCATTTTCAATACTATAAGAAGTACTTTCATTTTTTGATTGTCTCTTTAATTCTTCTGCCTTGATTTTCTTAGCTTTCTGCTCTTCTTCATACCTCTTTGCATCCAAAATCTTTACTTCTCCATTAACTATGACATGAGATGAGGATTTTACAGTATCAATTACATTATTAAGTATACTATTACTGTGCAGCGACTGCTTCTCCACAGCCACTTTATTCTCACCAAAACCAAGTACTTTTAGCAAAGTATTTTTCATCGTATCGGATTTTGATCCGAGCTTCTTGATATACTCTGCAATACGATCCCATTGATCACTAAAAACATTCTTTTCCTTTTGCAAAGCCTTTATTCCAAACAGATTTTTGATCATAGTAACAAACTCAAAAGATTTTTCTTTCAATAAATCTTTTTCAGACCTGGTTTTTCGATTTAAGCTCAGAAGAGAAACATTTCTCATGTACTCGGAAAACTTCTTCCCGAATGACGTTACCACAAGCGAAACCTTACTTTGCTTTCGCCCTTCTTCCGCAACTGAAATCATATTTTCATATGTCCCTAAGACATTATCTAAACTTTCGATATGCTTCTCGGTTTGACTCTCTGCAATATTTTTCGCTGCATGCTGGGCAACTGTTTTCGCTTTCATTTCATTCACCTCGTAAGCTTTTTCAACAATCGGCTCAACTTTAAGTACCTCTTCAGCCCGCATTTGCTCAGGTGTTTCAGGCTTATGCACCTCATTGTGAGAAATTGTCTCAACTTGGACAACATCATCTTTTTTATGATCAATATACGCCTTAAACGGCTCTTTAATTTTTGTAATTATTGTATCCATAATTGACGGGGCCTTTTCTTCTTTTGTCTGAACCCCTTCTTTATTAATCATGTTTATCTTTTGTCCAAAAACAGGGACCGTGTCCCTAAACAATTTTTTGAAACTCCGACCATTAGTATTATTCCCGGTAGGAACAATATTATAGATTTTATTATAAATTTCTTCTTCCTGTTCAAAAGGTAGTCCCTTCGGAAAAAGAACCGTTACACGTTTTGTTGTTACAATAAACTCTCCATTCTTTGAACTCCTGGTTAAAGCAATGTAGATACTGAAATTACTCCCTTCACCCAACGCACAGTCACTATCTTTTTGAAACGCAATTTGGTGAATTGGGGCATTAAAATCCTTTTTGATAGAATCAATCATCCCCTCAATCCCTGTTGAAACCATTAATTTTGAGCTTTGGTTCACCAAGTCTTCCTCCTTAAACATTTTTACCTGTCCACTCGGGAGAACCTTGAAAAACTCATGCGCACCACTTGGTATAAAGTAGTTTGGATTTTGTTCATTAAAAAATTTATTGATCTTGCCTGTATACGGATATTTTTGCTCTGATGCTTTTCTTCCGAGATCTGGTTCGTGATGTGGCGTATTCAAAGACATAGTAATGTACAGTAGTAGTAATAAAAACTTTTCAGACGAGCTATAAGCCGAGTTCTGTATCTACTTTCGTAGACGTATGCAATCTCTCTTTCGCCATAAAATGGTCGATGCGGCAGGCTGTTTGTGCTTCCAAGAAGGAACGTTTGATTCACACAAACATCCATCCTGCCTTGCAGCGTACAGGGTTTACCGGCACACCATTGTTACCAATGGGGCAGGCGAATGATTCGCCTCTTTTCACCTTTCCCACACTTCTTTCGAAATGCAGTAGTATCGTCTCTGTGGCACTTTCCCTCATCTCGCGATGGGCAACCGTTAGTTGCTGTGTGCTCCTTCAAGCTGCTCGGACTTTCCTCTAGTTTTGATAAATCAAAACCAGCTGCATACCACTTATCTGAAAAGCGGTGATATTCTACAGGATTTTTTAGATATTGCAAGTGACTTGACAAAATTCATAAATTGAATATGGTGAACACAAGAAAGAAAGGATATATACATGCAAAACAAAAAATATTTATTGATTTTTGTACTCTTATTTGGTTGTGTGGTAACACCAAATCAGCCAGCCCAATCTAATTGGGAGGAGGGAATTGTTGGCACTCAAAGTGAAAAAGTTCATTTTGCCGGTGGATTCCCCAGCGACCAAAGCAAATGGGGCAAGGCCCTGTTTGAAATTTCGGCCGACTCCAAGTTTTGCTTTAAACATGGTGCTACAGAAAAGTGCACCATCAAGAAGTACTCTGGCAATATTTGCACGTCTCTCGGTGATGATGGTACGGATTTCTTTTCAGTTGGGACTACTCCCACACTGAAATTAATCAAAACTGATACACCTGGACAACCAGCAGGCAATTTCTGTAATGGGGTAACAACTCTCTAAGCAAAAACCCATAACACTCCTACATTCGAAAATGTAGGAGTGTTCGACTATCTAGTTAAAACACCTCATGATGTGGCATTCTCTTCAGCACATGTTTTCCCTTATTCTTTTCCACTAAATCTGTAAACAAAATTCCCTCCAAGTGATCCACCTCATGCTGCACTTCTCGTGCATGTAGACCGCCCAATTGTAGAGTCTGTTTTTTACCTTTGATATCCAAAAATTCCACAACAATATCCTTTGGTCTCTCGACATCAAAAAACACATCTGGAACAGAGAGGCAGCCTTCCTCGATCACAATCATCTCCATCGAAAACTTGTTAATTATCGGATTGATCATCGGGACCACTTTGATTGGTTTTTCTTTCGCATCAAAAAACGTAATCAAAATAATTCGCACGTGCACACCCACTTGGGGAGCCGCGAGACCGATCCCATTGCCTGCATCTTTGAGCGTCTCCTCCATGTCCGAAATGAGCTTTAACATCTCTTTATCAATCTTTTTTACAGGATGTGATTTAATCCGAAGCTCCTGGTTAGTTGTCCCGGTTAAAATTTCTCGTATCATTATTTGTGAGATAGAAACTTAATTTCTGCATCAATAAACGGCTCAAGGTAGCCGTCAAGTACTGCGTCTACATTGGATACTTCCACATCCGTCCGATGATCTTTCACCATCTTGTATGGATGCAAAACATAGGACCTTATCTGTTTCCCAAAATCCACCGCCACATTTTCACCTGAAAGTTCTTTTTTCTCCGCAGCCATATCCTCCAATTGTTTTTGATATAATTTGGATTTGAGGATGAACATCGCTCGTTCTTTGTTCTGGTGCTGAGATCTTTCAGACTGGCATGCCACAACTATCCCAGAAGGGATGTGTGTGAGTCTAATTGCACTGTCTACTTTATTTACATTTTGGCCACCCGGGCCGGAGGATCGGAATGTATCGACACGCAAATCCTCATCTCTCACCTCAATATTGTCCATGTCGACATGTTCAAATAACGGCATGACATCTATGTGGACAAATGAGGTTTGACGAGAGTCAGAAGACTTAAAAGGGGAGAGTCGCACGATGCGATGCACTCCTTTTTCACCTTTGAGCATGCCGTATGCAAATGGGCCACGGATTTCAATGGATGCCTTCTTAATCCCGGAACTTCCGGCACCGTCGTTGTAATCCTGCAACTCATACGTAAAATTATTTTTATCCGCATACATCATGTACATCCGAAGAAGCATCCCGGCAAAATCCTCAGCATCATCTCCACCAGCTCCTGCCTTGATAGTCATTAGTACAGGCTCCTTGTCATATTCGCCACTGAAGTAAAGTACAAAGGACGCTTTCTCAAATTCCTTTTCTAGAAGTGTTAGCTCCTCTTCAAATGTCGCATAGTCATCTTCATGGACATCAGTAAATAATGCTTGAAGGTCATTCAAATTTTCAGAAATTGAACTCCAAGTTTCATATAATCCTTTAATACTTTTTAATCGTGTCATTGTTTTCTGAGCCTCTTCCTGATTATCCCAAAATCCTGATACAGCCATATCAGCTTCAATTGCGGATATTTCACTGTGCATGGAAGTGATATCAATTTTTTCTAACGCAGTCTTTATATTTTTTGAAAGCAAATCCAATTTTTCTGTAAGTTCGTGTTTTTCGAGTGCCATAAGTGTAGTGTAATGTTGGTATTGTACAGAAAAAAGTTAAATAGCTCAACAAAAAAGGAGAGCATATGAAAATTTCATCATACATTATTTTATTCATCCCTTCTTTAACTTCCTTTTTTAATTTTTTTAAAGGTAATGTTTTAAATTTTGATAATAC